>JAGLRU010000042.1 GCA_023136145.1 Alphaproteobacteria bacterium | reverse complement strand
GCTGCTTCAACCTTACTTCCGCCGTCTTTAATAAAGGATAAAACGGCAATCCTGTGGGGAGTTTGATAAGTCATAGAAAGACTATATCATGTTTGATTCTTATTCTAAAGTACTATATAAGAAAGCCAATCTTATTATATGGAAATATGTTGCGCCGTTATGTATTTTGGCTATTATCGGAGCGATTATTGGTTCACATATCATTTTAGCTATTCCTGAACAATTTTTAAAATCTATTGTTGCTGTGTTGATGTTGGGGATTCTTTGCCTGATGATCTTTAATTGAAGTATTGGGGTTAAAAGTCAGGAAGCAGGTAGGACAGGGAAAGCGGTTGGTTTTTTTGGCTATTTTTTAGCTAATATTTATGGAGGGTTCTTTTGTGTCGGTCATGGGATTTTTGTTGATTTTATTTTGATGAAATTTTTCGGTATGACTATTATTCAAGCTAAGGCAACGTCATCGATTGCAAAGTATTTAATGATATTATCGTCTTTTATTGTCTTTTTTATCAATGATATTGTTCACATTCCATATGGTATTGCGCTGGCTGTCGGTATGTCCATAGGAGGCTGGTGGGGAGCTCATACAGTGATTCATAAGGGTGATTTATGGGTTAAACGAGTATTTATAATTTTTACGTTTCTTATGGCTCTGAATTTATTGTATGAGAGTTTTGTAAGTTAATTCTCCCATATATTATATGAAAAAATAAATTTCCTGAAGAATTTTCGTTAAAATATGTTATATGGGCTTGTTATTTTGACTGATTTTAGGCATATTTTTACGGCTTTGTAATTAGGGTCAAGACTTAATTAAGAAATTATATCAGAGGAAGATAGATCGACATGGATATCCAAATGATTATTCTCGGTTCAGGTGTTCTGGCACTGGCGTATGGCATCGTAACTGGTATGCAGGTAATGTCGGCTAGTTCGGGCAATGAGCGGATGTGTGAAATTGCTGCCGCGATTCGGGAGGGGGCTAGTGCTTACCTGAACCGCCAGTATGCGACTATCGGAGCGGTGGGCATTGTTGTAGCAATAATTTTGACATGGACGCTGGGCGTTCAGGTTGGGAGTGGTTTTGCAATAGGTGCGATTCTATCTGGAGCAGCCGGATATATAGGTATGAATGTGTCAGTTCGTGCTAACTCGCGTACTGCGGAAGCGGCGCGAAAAAGCATAGACGATGCTCTAGGCATTGCGTTCAAATCGGGTGCGATCACTGGAATGTTGGTTGTCGGTCTTGGATTGCTTGGTGTGGCTGGATATTATTTCTTCCTCCTGTCCATAGGAACGCCGATACGCGATATTATCGAAGCTCTTGTTGGACTCGGCTTTGGTGCATCTTTGATTTCGATCTTTGCGCGTCTTGGCGGTGGGATATTTACAAAGGGTGCGGATGTCGGTGCTGATCTCTGCGGCAAAATTGAAGCCAACCTGCCGGAGGATGATCCTCGCAATCCAGCCGTTATCGCCGATAACGTGGGTGATAATGTGGGTGACTGTGCGGGTATGGCTGCTGATTTGTTTGAAACCTATGCGGTGACGATTGTGGCGACGATGCTTATTGCGTCCTCAGTTTTCACAACAGATTCGCAGATAGCCATGATGCAGTTGCCATTACTGATTTGCGGGCTTTGTATTATCTCCTCAATTATCGGCACATACTTCGTCCGTCTGGGAAAAAGTAAGAACATCATGCACGCCCTTTATAAAGGGCTTGCGGTTACTGGTGTTCTGTCGGCTGGTCTTGTTTACTGGGCGATTGAAAAGCAAGTTGGCTTTGATACCGGAGCTGATCTTGTGGATGGCGACACTATAACAGGTATGAACATGTTCTGGTGCGCTATGACGGGTTTGGGTGTGACGGCAGTGCTGGTTGTGATTACAGAGTATTACACTTCCACCGCGTTTCGTCCTGTGCGCTCTATCGCGAAGGCATCGCAGACGGGTCACGGAACTAACGTCATTCAGGGGCTGGCGGTTTCACTCGAATCGACCGCGCTTCCGGTTATTGTGATTTGCGCTGGAATTTATTTGTCATGTAGTCAGGCGGGTCTCTTCGGGATCGCGTTGGCGGCGACTACCATGCTGGCGTTGGCCGGGATGATCGTGGCTCTTGATGCTTATGGTCCAGTAACAGATAACGCAGGTGGCATTGCTGAAATGTCAGGTCTGCCGAAAGATGTGCGTGTTGTGACTGATGCTCTTGATGCTGTAGGCAACACCACCAAGGCCGTGACGAAGGGGTATGCTATAGGCTCCGCCGGTCTGGCGGCACTGGTACTGTTCTCAGCTTATACGCAAGAGTTGATGCACTACTTCCCGAATATGAATGTAACGTTCTCTCTGAATGAACCATTTGTGATTATCGGCCTGTTTATTGGCGGATTGTTGCCGTTCTTGTTCGGGGCGATGTGCATGACGGCTGTGGGTCGCGCGGCGGGTTCTATCGTGATGGAAGTACGTCGTCAGTTGCGCGAAATCAAAGGCATTCTTGAAGGTAAGACCAAGCCTGAGTATGGTCGTGCTGTTGATATGTTGACTAAAGCAGCTATCAAAGAAATGATCGTTCCATCTCTTTTGCCTGTGGTGACACCGATTGTTCTCTTTGGTGTTGTCTATTTTGTTTCCGGCAGACTGGAGTCTGCTTTTCAGACAGTGGGAGCGATGTTGGTAGGCACGATTGTGACGGGGTTGTTCGTAGCGATCTCCATGACCTCTGGTGGGGGGGCATGGGATAACGCGAAAAAATACATCGAGGAAGGCAACTACGGTGGTAAGGGATCGGATGCTCACAAGGCAGCTGTAACTGGCGACACTGTTGGTGACCCTTACAAGGATACTGCTGGCCCAGCCGTTAATCCGCTTATTAAAATCACCAATATTGTGGCGATTTTGTTGGTGGCAGTGGTTGCGAAGTTTCTGACGCATTGAGTTGTTATTCTGATGAGCGAACCTGACTATAAAATTCTTTCTGTGATTGGTGACTCGATTGCCAATGGTTATTTTGATTTAAAAAACACAGGGTGGGTCGGGCGTACTATTCAGAAATTGCAAAATGACAAAAATTATGGTTTTTATGCCAGAAATTTTGCTGTGTCCGGAGACCGTATTACCGATTGTCTGCAAAGGTTTAGAAGTCAGGTTGTCAGTAACCCCGGTGATTGTTTGATCGTCGAATGTGGAGTTAACGACATTGCCCGATGGGATTCACGGGATAGCGAACATAGTTTGTCGCTTTCCTTTAGGCTGGAATGTTGGGATGCCTTGCTAACGGAAGCGAAAAGAATTTTTAGCAAAATATATGTTTTGCAGATTTTACCCGTTAATGAACAAAAAAGGTTTATCAGAGATAATGATTACGAGCTGGCTTGGTTCTATAGAAATGACGATATATCCGAATATAACGGTCATTTAAAAGAACTGTGTTTAAAATATTCATGTGATTTTGTCACTTACGATGATGCTTTAAAATTTGTTGATTGGAACAGTTGTTTGTTCGATGACGTGCATCCCAACGAAAAAGGTCATGAATTGATCGCGCAGAGAATGTATGAAGTTTTGAAAAAAGATTTTATCGACGATCAATAAGCTGCAAATTTAGCTTCACATTTGCCCTTTTATAAAGATAAGGGCGGCGGCGCAGGCAACGATGCCGAGGCCGGAAATAACATCGCTTTCGTCCTTTTTTTTCATCATTTTGTGTGCCGCGATAATTATGACGGCGTTTAGCAACTTGAGGGTCAGGATATAGCCGGGGTTGTCGACATTGTAGATTCCTGTCAGCATAACAAAGAGGAAAGTTGCCTGAACAATGCCGATGGCGATAGCCGGGATAAAGACGCGTCGTTGCAGCAGATATGATGGAGTCACAGGCCGCTTTACGAACAGCCAGACAGTCCACATCGCGATCATTATCCATCCTTCAATGAAAATGTAACCCCACGGTCCCTGCTCAATATCGGCATAGAAAGTGATAACTTTTAAGTTGAGGGGGCCTAGCGTACCTGCGAGGAGAACGAACCAAATGGCGCGTACCGCCTGTCGCGATACTGTGCATTTCTTTAGCCTCATCGAAAACCAGATTGTCATTACGAGAGAAAGCAATATTCCTATGCTGATGACAGGGGTTGCAGTATAGGCTGCGATTTCGGACGGTTTTATTACAAACCATAGAAAAAAACTAAAGATGACAGTCATTGGCATCAGTCGTGACATCACGCCCGCACCGACTAGCGGAATATTGCGGTAAAATATGACATCGCTGATGGTAAAGACTAGAGCTTGAATGCCGAGGAGAAAATAAAACATCGGGTTTGACGGCAATCCGTGTGCCAGTACGAAGGGAAAGGCTGTAATGACGCAGGCTACTTTGCACCAGAGGGCAAGGGAAAAACCGTCAACCTTCATTCTCTCCTGCATTAGCATCATAAGAGCAGACAAGGAGGCAGCGAGAAGGCCGTATACTTCCCATGTGGCCATCAATTTGAACCGTCCTTTATTTTGCCAATTGACGTTTATGTTTCTGGATTAGCGGTATATTAAAAACGTGAAGAAAAAAGCCCCCGGAGTGATTCCGAGGGCTTTTTCGGCAGTTTGATTTTTATTCAACTTTGAGATTGACGGCAGTCATACGGCCTTCGCGGTCGGGTGCGAGGTCAAAGCTTATTTTTTGACCTTCATTCAAAGCCTCCAGCCCCGATTTTTCGATGGCGGAAATGTGAACGAAGACGTCCTGACCGCCCTCATCGGGAACGATAAATCCGAACCCTTTTTTGTTGTTGAACCATTTTACTGTACCGCTTGACATGCAAGATTCTCCTGAGTTTCAGTTATTAAATTTAGCAATCTCTTCCTTGATAGAGAACGCTGGCAGTAAAAGCAAGATGTATCACCAGCTTTCAATACTATATTGTTAGTCTATCTTCAGTACTATGGCAACGAACAATGTTTGTATCGTGCCAGATAATTATATGTATATAAAACAATCAACAATCGCAATTTGTAATACAATACAACTTGTAATATACATTTAACGATTCTCGCCTAAATTGGCATGGAGGTCGTTTATGAAATTCCTTAGACAAAAATTTCTGCATGAAAATATGCTGTCAAAGCATGGTTTGATTTTAAGTGCTTTTGCCATAGTTCTGGGCACCATTTCCTTGATTGAGTTTATTTGTCCGCAAACAATGTTGGGTACGATTATAGCTATCGTAACTTATTTTTTATCGCTGGTTGCGGGATGTGCCTTTTATTTTCTTTTTACAGACCGTCTCAATCACATAGTGGAAAAACATGAACTGATTTGCGCAAAAGAGGGAGCGGAAAGCCTCAGAAATGAGAAATCAGGGTTGTTGCAGAACATCATCGACAACTCTGTGGAGGGTATGGTTACCATCGACGAGTCTGGCATTGTTCAGATATTCAATCCAGCTTGCGAGAGAATTTTCGGCTATGCTGCGGAGGAAATTGTTGGGAAAAGCGTTAGCATTCTTATGCCGGAACCATATAGAAGCGAACATGATGGATATATCCGTGCTTACTGCAAGACAGGCGTGACAAAAGTTATCGGTATAAGTCAGGAGGTTCAGGGAAGGCACAAGGATGGAATGCCGCTACTTCTTGATCTGTCCATTAGTGAGGTAAAGCTTAACAATGATGGGCGTATGTTCAGTGGTTTTGTGCGGGATATTTCTGAACGCAAGAGCGTGGAAGATCAGTTGCAGACTTACATGACGGAACTAGAGTGGTTTCGTGCCGAAGCGGAGAAGGGCACGCGGTTGAAAAGTGAGTTCCTTGCCACTATGAGCCATGAAATCCGTACGCCCATGAACGGCGTGATCGGCATGACGGAATTGCTGCTGGAAACTGGTCTGAATGCACGGCAGCAGCATTACGCTGACGTTGTTATGCGTTCGGCACGTGCTTTGCTGGACATTATCAACGATATTCTTGATTTTTCGAAGATTGAAGCGGGGCGGCTCATGCTGGAACCCATGCCGTTGGATTTCAGGAGGCTGTCGCAGGAGGTAATCGAGCTGTTTTCCGTGAAGACGGGTGAAAAAGGACTGGAGATGCTGCTGAACTATTCTGACGATTCGGCGCGATATGTCCTCGGCGATGCGGGGCGTATCCGACAAATTCTTTTTAATCTGCTTTCTAATGCTGTCAAATTTACCGATAAGGGACGAATTGAATTGATTGTGGAAGGGCTGGAGTCTCCACAGAATCGCTTGAACGATGCAAAAATAAAAGTGTCTGTGAAGGATACGGGGATCGGCATCCCGCAGGAGGTGCAGGGTATGCTTTTCAGTATGTTTACGCAGGCTGATGCCTCGACCTCTCGTAAATACGGTGGTACGGGTCTAGGCTTGGCTATCTGTAAACAGCTTGCAATGTTGATGGATGGCGAGGTGGGTATTGAAAGCGTGCATGGAAAAGGATCTGTTTTTTGGTTCACGATGATATTGCCGATGGTGGATGAGAATGCCGTGGCGATGGTTCAGTCCGAACCTGTAGAGAAGGCAAAACCGGAAAGTCTAAAGGGAGCCGAAATACTTCTTGTCGAGGACAATATTATCAATCAGGAGTTTGCCATGGAGATTTTAAAGAGTTTTGGCTGTCGGTGCACGCTGGCATCCGATGGCCGTCAGGCGATCAATTGTGTGGAAGACGATAATGTATATGACCTGATTCTTATGGATTGCCAAATGCCGGAAATGGACGGATATGAAGCGACCCGGCATATCCACGAATATTTTATGCGGCGGAATCTCCCGCCAGTTCCGATCATTGCAATGACAGCGCATGCTATGAAGGGAGAGCGCGAGAAGTGCATAGATGCAGGGATGGACGATTATCTTAGCAAGCCTTTTCTGAAGAAGGATATGGAGGATGTTCTGATGAAATGGATTAGTGGCGTTTTCGATGCGGAAGTTGCTACACAGCAACGGGCGGAGGCGGAGGTGCTGGATGGTGGGGTCGATATGAGTGCGCTGGAGGTAGTCAGGGAGTTGATGAAGGATCGCTATGCAGAAATTGTTGAGAAATATATAGGTAATACGGATGAAGTTATCTCAAGGATCGGGCAAGTCTTTGCTGGAGACGGGGATTTCGCAGATATTGTGATGGATGCTCATTCTCTGAAATCTTCCAGCCAATATCTGGGAGCTGTGGTGGTTGCTGAGGCTGCTCGTGACCTTGAAATGACAGCTCGTGAGGCGATGGAGAAAAAGCGTCCGGTGTGGGAGCTGCGTCTATGCTTTGAGACACTGAAAAAAGCGTGGCATGATGTGCGGGATTTGTATATTCGTGAAGTTGAGGGTTAATTCCCTTCGCCTGGTTCTGGGTCGAAATCTTTTATTTTATCTGGGGTTTTGTCGAATGATTCGGCACCTTCCATCGGTGGTTTCATTCGGGTGATGCTTGGCCATTTTCCGCTGGAATATTCTCGGTTCAGTTCCAGAAATTTTTCAGCGCGCGGGTCACTGTCAGCGACGATTGCATCAACCGGACATTCTGGAAGGCAGACACCGCAATCAATACATTCGTCGGGATTGATGACGAGCATGTTCTTGCCTTCATAGAAGCAGTCAACCGGGCACACTTCCACGCAATCGGTATACTTACACTTAATGCAGACATCTGTAACAACGTAGGTCATTGGCTAAAGGATCACCCTGCTTTCAAAATATGTCGGATCAATTCTTTTTTGACTGTGTCCGCCTTGTTATTGTCGATCTGGCATGTGCCGACAGCTTTGTGACCACCTCCACCGTAACGTAGCATCAAGCTGCCAACGTCGATTTTTGCGGAGCGGTTGAGTACTGATTTTCCGACGGCAAAAACGGTATTCATACCCTGCTTTCCGGGCATTACATGTATTGAAATGTTTATTTTCGGGTAAAGAGCATAAAGGGCAAAACGGTTGATCGTATAAATATTCTTTTCATTGCGAAGATCAAGAACGAGTAGCTTGTCGTTGATTTCTGAGCATTTTTTGATTTGCTGATGCGCAAGCTTTGTTTGCTCATGATACATTTTGACGCGCTCCGCGATATCAGGATGCTTCAGTATATCATTGATATTTTTGGTGCAGCGGAGGATATCAACAAGTTCCATCATTAGTTGGTAATTCGAAATGCGGAAGGTGTGGAAACGACCTAGACCAGTGCGACTGTCCATGATGAATCCAAGCAGAACCCAGTCTTGCGGGCTGAGGATTTCGGCTTCCGTTAACTGTGCTGTATCAAGTTTATTGGCGGCGTTCATTAGTTCCTTTGAAATATTCGGAAATTTGTCGGCTCCTCCGAAATGACGGTAAACAACGCTAGCCGCAGAAGGTGCCGATGGATCGTTCACCCTGTTTTTTGCCGGAGTGCTGTTGCGTTCTTCCTCGCTTGTATGATGATCGAAAACGATGTGTGCTGCTGGATGCCAAGGTAGGTTGGTGATGATGTCGTTAGAGGTTACTTCAATTGTGCCGTCCTGCATGTCCTTTGGGTGGGCGAATTTGATTTCGCTCACCATCTCAATTTCTTTCAAGAGTGCCGCGCAGGTAATTCCGTCCATATCGCTTCGTGTAATCAATCGGTATTTTGCAGACATATTTCGTTCCTTTTTTACACTACATCATATCTCGCAGACGATACCACGTCATGCCCAGAGCGAAAAGAGGATGTTTGACCAGATCGCCGCCAATAAAGGGGGTGTGTTTGATTTTTGCGAAAACATCAAACTTCTCGGCAGTGCCACTGACGGCATCCGCTATCAGCTTTCCAGCCATATTGCTTAAGATGATGCCACGACCACAATAGCCGTAGGCATAGAAAATATTGGGAGCTAGGCGACCAAAGCCGGGCATGCTGTTGAGTGTGATGTCGAAAGGAACCTTCCAGCAATGCTTGATTTTCGTGTTGGTCAGTTTTGGGAAGATATCCGTCATTTTTTTCTGCAAGCTGATAGCTTGTTCACGATAATCGCTTTTGCCGTAATTACAATTCCCGCCAAACAGCAGCCGATTATCGTTCGACAGCCTGTAATAGTTCATGATGAAGCGTGCATCCATGACGGCGATATTTCTGGGGAGAATTTGGGGAATGAGTGTTTTGTCGAGAGGTTCTGTTGCAATCATGTGAGTCGTTGCGGCAATGATGTTTCTGTTGAGCTTTTCAGTTCCTTTGAGATCAATGCTCCCGCTTAGAACGACAAATTTTGCATTTACGATGCCGTGTGCTGTCCTGATTTTTGCGAGAGAACCTTGTTTAATTGAGAGAACGGGGGAATCGTCATAAATTCTACATCCCGCATTCTGTATGGCCTGAGTGATCCCAAGCGCATAGTTTAGGGGATGAAAGTGGGCACCCTTCGGATCAAATATGCCACCAACGTATTTCTTGCTTTTGACGAAATTTCTCATACTTTCTTTGTTTAGATATTTAAGATCGGTATGGTTGATCTTTGCCCATTCATCAATATGACTTTTAAGGGAAGCAACGTGTCTGTCGTTCATTGCTGCTGTCACATGTCCAAATTTTAGGTCGCATTTGATGTTATGTTTCGCTATGCGGTCGATGACGAGTGCCAGACCTTCCAGTGTTACGTTGCATATCATCTTTGCTGTGGCGGAACCATATCTTGATGCCAGTGCATCGGGTGAATGGTTGTAGCCACGCAGAAGCTGACCATCGTTTGTGTTTGAAGCCGCGCTTGCAATTTCTTGTGATTCTAGCAATATTACAGAATACTTTTTTTGGGAAAGCTCCAGAGCGGTGGAAAGCCCTGTAAATCCACCGCCAATTACGCAAACATCGCAGTTGATTTCTTCCTTGAGTACGCCTAAAGTCGCGAGAAGTTTGTTTGGGGTTGAGGAATACCAAGAACTGGAGTCTATTTTCACAGTATTTGCCTTTGAAGGTGTTTCTTTTTTTGACGTTGTAACTGAGTGTAAAAACAGTTTAACAATGGACAACTTTGAAGAGTTTATCTGAGAACATAAGATAACGGAAGCTGAAAGCTTGGTTTATGATATGTCAAGCATTGCACTGGGCAAAAGCGTCCATGCAGAGAAACTTCTTTATATTTTACGGGAAAATGAGCATTAGACTTATGGCGTTGATGCTGTTATCAATTCGTGAGAATATGCGAATTTTTCGTTGAACGTATGAGAGACAAATTTGAGATGAATATAAAATTTGATATGGACAAAGACAGGCTGAATTTTTTCAAGGAAAAAGCCATCAATCTGATTGGTGTGATTTTTTATATGTTTTTGGCTTACAATATGCTGATTAATTTTATCGAGTTTCACCGTCTCAGCAGCCTTGTTTATTTGATCATGGAAGGCATTGTTATCTACTTTTTCCTGACTCGTGACGTGCCAAAGCAAACTAGTATGCGATTCTATGACTGGTTTATAGCATTGGTAGGGTCATATCTTCCATTGCTGCTCAGAGCCGTCAGTGGTGACCATGATGTGCCTTTGCTTCTTTCTCTTCAAGCGATGGGGACTGCGGTGTCGATCTTTGGACTTTTGTCTCTGAACAGTAGTTTTGGTCTTGTTGTCGCCAACCGTGGTATTAAGAATGGTGGGTTGTATAAGTATGTGCGTCACCCGCTTTATTCCGGATATATCGTCACCTATACCAGTTATATTTTTCAGAACATGTCCTTGTGGAATGGTACTATCCTCTCTTTTGCGCTGATTTTTCTTCTTTTGCGCGTTATCGCCGAGGAAGATTTTCTTGCAAAGGATCCGGCTTATGTCGATTACATGAAAAAAACACGCTGGCGACTTTTTCCGTATATATTCTAGGCTTCAGCCTGATTGATTCTGATTTTTTTCTGTATCTGTGATACATGACCGTTCACTAGTGCTACGGATCGGTAGTATTCCATCATAAAAACGCGAAGCGAGGCGGTGAAGGAAGCTCCAATTTCTTTTAAATCATGGACGGCACCGCATAAATCATGGACAGAGCATCTTTCAAGTTCCGCAATCTCGTTTAGTGCGTTCCACATCTCAGGCTCTAGGCGAACGCTGGTGCGACGTTTATGTATGCGTACATTCCTGCTTTGCAGCATGCCTGGGGTATGCAATATGACTTCGTCAGTTACTTTCGTATTTAGAGCGGAAATGTTTTCATTCATTGATTTGTTTTCCGTGTCAGTTACTTTCGTATTCAGAGATGAAATGCTTTCATTCATTGATTTGTTCTCCATTATCTTTCCAAATGTTTCGCATTGTCGATGCTTATATACATTATAAAAAAGCATTACCGTGTACAACTATAAATAGAATATTTTAATAAATTGCAACATACAGGTGTGACATATACATTTATGGCAACGTATATGTCACTTATTCTTGTTTTCGTGAGCGTTGGGAGCAATAATCCCTGAAATGTGGTATGACAAAATTAAATCTTGTTGGGATCCCCTTGATGATACGCAGAACACTTCGCTGGTTTCTGTGCGTATGTGCGATATTGCTGGTTGTGTGCACCGTGGGGAATACAAGGCTCCAAAATCCCGCCATGCCCTAAAGGATTATTACTGGTTCTGTCTCAAACATGTGAGTGAATACAATCAGAACTGGGATTTCTTTAAAGGCATGTCTCAGGCGGAAATTGAAACACATATGTGTAGAACAATCGTTTGGGATCGTCCGGCATGGCGTTCAACGCAAGCCGGTCTCAACGAAGAGCGTATAAAGAAAACAATCTATGAGCGATTCGCAGACGGAGGAGATGTTTTTCAGGATTTTCTAGCTGGGGGAGAAGGGGAGGAGCGTGCGAATATTGACGTTCGTTCCATTCCACATCCGGCGATGGAGGCTCTTGCTGTGATGAATCTGCAACCTCCTATAGTGTGGGAAGAAATTAGAGCGCGTTACAAGACGCTCGCTAAAAGGTATCATCCTGATGCCGTTGCTTCCGGCGTTGCGGATGAGGAAATGTTCAAGAAAATCAACCTCGCGTATTCGCTTCTTAAACTATCTTATCAAAGCTATGAAAAATTGGATGAAAAATAATGGCAACTACAGTTACTCCTTCCAAAAAAAACATACCGGACATTATGGTTTCTGTTCGTCAGGTTTTCGGAATTGACACGGATATTCAGGTTCCCGCTTTTTCGATCAAGCAGGACAATGTGCCGGACGTGGATGATGTCTATCGCTTTGACAAAAAAACCACGCTCGCGATACTCGCCGGATTCGCGCACAATAAGCGCGTGATGGTGCAGGGGTATCACGGTACCGGAAAATCCACGCATATCGAGCAGGTAGCGGCGCGTTTAAATTGGCCATGTATTCGCATTAATCTTGATAGCCATATCAGTCGCATCGATCTGATCGGCAAGGATGCCATTGTGCTGAAGGAAGGTAAGCAATTAACGGAATTTAAGGAGGGGCTTCTTCCGTGGGGGTTGAAAAATCCGGTTGCACTTGTGTTTGATGAATATGATGCAGGGCGTCCCGATGTGATGTTTGTTATTCAGCGAGTGCTGGAGTCCGATGGTCAACTTACTCTGTTGGATCAGAACGAAGTGATTCGTCCGCATCCGGCATTCCGTATTTTTGCAACGGCAAACACTATTGGTCTTGGTGATACGACCGGCCTCTATCATGGTACGCAGCAGATACATCAGGGGCAGATGGATCGTTGGAATATCGTTGCTAGCCTGAATTATCTGCCGGAGGAAGAGGAAATTAATATCGTTCTTGCCCGTGTGCCGTTTTACAAGACGGACGAAGGGAAAAAGACCATTGCAGCGATGGTGCGTATGGCAAACTTGACACGTAAGGGATTTATTTCCGGCGACCTTTCCACCGTTATGTCTCCGCGTACCGTTATAAACTGGGCGGAAAATACGCAGATTTTTGATGATATTGACTTCGCCTTTACGCTTACATTTCTGAATAAATGCGATGATCTCGAAAAGGCGATTGTCTCGGAATATTATCAGAGGTGCTTTGATAAGGAGTTGGTTAAGGTTTAAATGTCATTCCGAACGTATGTGAGGAATCTTCAGACTTGAAGTCATACTTTGTATATATTTTGACGAACTGGACTAGCAGCGTCATGTATATCGGTGTAACGAACAATCTTGAACGTCGCCTTTTTGAGCACAAAAATAAGCTCGTTGCAGGGTTCACCTCAAAATACAACGTTGATAAGCTCGTTTATTTTGAAGGGACAATCGATATTCAAGCCGCTATTGCAAGGGAAAAAGAATTAAAAAGCTGGAGACGGGAAAAGAAAAATGCACTTGTTGAAAGTTTAAACCCGGAATGGAAGGATTTATCTGATGATAAATAATCAAACATTTGTCATTCCGAGTGAGGCATTTTTTATGCCGACGAGGAATCTGTTTATTGGCAATTTAGAAAGATCCCTCGTCACGCTTCGCGTTCTGTCGGGATGACAAAGGTGGTTAAATGATAAAATATTTGTCATTCCGAGCGTAAGAGAGGAATCTTCTTTGTTGCAATTTAATAAGATATCTCGTTGCGTAGCTTGTCCTTGCAAAAGCAGGAGGTTCTGTTGGTATGACAATACTGGATTTTTGTTGAAATTTCTCGTGGGTTATTTTAATTTTTTAGAATCGAAAAAAAAATAGAAAACATGGTAACCAACACCCACGACCCGGTAGAAAACTTTAAGCACGCGACGGAATCGACGGCGCGAGTGTTGTCTGGGTGTGATGATGTGGAGGTTGTTTTCGGAGGGTATAAGGCAACGCTCACCGATAAAAACATCCAGCTTCCTTCTTTGTCGGAACAGATGGACGTTGATCTGACGCAGCAGATACGCGGTCTGGCGGATGGTTTTGCGCTGAAAATTCATTATCATGATGCGGCTCTCTATCAACGTTATATGCCCGATGATCCGAAAGCGTGCGCGGCTTTTGATGCTCTGGAGGATGCGCGGATCGAGGCTGTTGGTACGGAGCATTATCCGGGTGTTGCGGTAAACATCGAAGCGGCACTGCGACAGGAGACGTTGCAGCAAAATTCGGAGCAGGTTGCTGGTACGGATGATGCGTCTCTTGCTTTAGCACTGCGGTTCTTCGCCCGAGAAGCCTTCACCGGACGCAGGACGCCGAAAGAGGCTGATAGGTTTATGAGCGTTTGGGATCCGTGGATTCGGGAGCGTCTTGGTGACAACTGTATGGAGTTGCTGAAAAAATCACTGCACGATCAGGAGACTTTCTCCGAGGTCTCCCGCCAGATCATTGAGCGAATGGGCATGGCTGGTGAGCCTGCGTCCGAGATTGCCGAATCCACTCCGCCAGAATCCGGCGACGAGAAAAAGATTGACGAGAAAGCTGATTCCAAAAGCTCACAGTCCTCCGACACAGGCGAACAGGCGGGGGAGGATGCCGATCTGTCCGATGTTTGTGATTCGGAAGAGCAGGAGGAAGATGTTGCGGAGTCGAAGGAGTCTGAAAACTTGAATCGTCCAACCCCCAAAGACGATACTGTCCAGTTCTTCGGCGATTACAGGGTTTACACAACGCAATTAGATGAAGTGGTAAACGCGAGGGATTTATGTGATTCGGAGGAATTGCAGACGTTACGGCGAATGCTGGACAGGCAACTTGTTCGGTTGCAGGGTGTTATTACTCGTCTGGCCAATCGTTTGCAGCGGAAGCTTATGGCGCAGCAGACGCTTTCGTGGAATTTCGATCTGGAGGAGGGGATTCTCGATAGTGCGCGTCTAAGCCGTATCGTTGCCAATCCTTACCATCCAGTGACTTATAAGCAGGAAACCAATGCAGCTTTTCGCGATACGGTCGTTACTCTTCTTATTGATAATTC
>JAGLRU010000419.1 GCA_023136145.1 Alphaproteobacteria bacterium | reverse complement strand
CCTGAAACGGTGCGTTTTACAGTGCGAATCTCCTCCTCCCATGCAAACCCCGATGTTGGAGAAAAAAGCCCCGCCAACAGACTTAAAAACACTGATAAAACAAGCGTAAATGCAATTCTGGATATAGATGTCATAAGCAATTCTCCAATTGTATCCTCACGGATGTAGCATAACCTAAACAGTTATATAAATCAAAAGTTAAGGCTACTCGATATATAATAATATGTACGCACAATTTTTGGAGAAGCTTATGATGGATGCAATTTCTATTGCTTTAAGCGGACTTATGGCACAGAGCCAACGTTTGGCTGCCTCCACGAATAATATAGCAAATGCCAACACAACAGGCGTATTGCCGACAATGGAAGCCCCGTTCTCGACTGTATACAAGCCGCTCAACGTCAGCTACACCGCCCTTATGGTAGAAAACGGCATAGGAGGCGGAGTCAAGGCAGAAGTTTCATCCGATCCAAGTGGCTATTCCCCGGTTTACGACCCCTCTAGCGTCTATGCAAATACTGATGGATTTATAGCCGCGCCAAACATTGACTTAACACGCGAAATCGTGAATCTTCTTGAAATAAAGTCTCTTTTTAAAGCCAATCTTGCCATTATCAAAACCCACGACAAGATGATGGGTGAGTTGCTAGATACGATAACCTGATCTTATAGTCGTTCCTAAATTTATTGAGAGTGTCGTCACCACAGATCCTCATATAAACCACCTTGTCACCCCCGCCTTACGCGGGGGCATGCTTCGGGCGGCATCCGGTATGCGGCAAAGCCACACTTCGACTTTTACCGTTTTTATAACGTAATGCTTAGGCTTCCTGACTTTTAAATATCATTTCTGTTTGCTGAGCAGGGGAGAATATTTTTAAGGCGTTTTTAGTGCCTGCACTACGAAATATTCTATAAGCCGAAGCACCCTTCTGTTTTTGCACGAAGGTGTCGACTATCTGGATAGCTTCCGCAACTTTGGTTTGTGCCTCTTTATATTCTTCTAAGGCAATACTATCACGCTCACAAAGGTGTCCAACCATATAGAGGACGTGGAATATGCCTTCTACTATCCATGCTTCTGAATAGTGAGCCTGTAGTTTTGTTTTCATGTTTTGGAGTACAAGATTTTTTTGCTGCTCAATATCTTGATATAATTTGTGACAGGTAAGTAGTCTTTCCGCCGTTATTGAATGCGGATCGAATATTAGCTCATAATATTCTCCAAAGATTTTTTCAGAAGCACTTTTGGCTTTTTCTGGTTCTTTATGGTAATAGGAGAACATAATTTGTCCAGCTTTACGCGCATCAATTCTTTGAATGTGCGGTTTATCTTGGTGCTGGTTGCTCTTCCTTTCGTAAAAATAACCGTGATCATTTAAAGTACTCTCCAGTTTCAACTGTACGTTATCATTTGACCTTAAATCACGGCTGCGGATCATAGTTTGGCTATTAGTTGCCTCTGCTATTCTGCTTCTAAATTCAGCATCGTCTGTCTCGATGATTTTTACAAGAACCTTAACTTTTTCGAGTTTTTTAAAATCTCGATTGTAAGCTTCAAAAAGAGAAAACGATGTTTGACCTCCGTTAACAATTTGTGGGTTTTTTATAAAGACTGGGGCGTTCGTTTGAGACGTAAGATATCGATAACTGTCACAAACAATAGTAATACCATTATTCAGATACCAAAATTCTGCTGCGTTAGAAGATAAAGCAGAGTTATAAATTTTTGAGTTTATTTCATTTTTTTCTCCCAAGTACAGGCGAATATTTTCCTCAAAAAGAAATTTATCTATTTTACTAGGAGAAGATTCATCAGTAAGAAAAGTTATTAATTCCTGTGCTTTAACTGTGCCTATTAGCCCTCTCATTGAGCCATCGGTACGTTCAAAGTTCTGTTCTTCAAATAATTTGATACTGAGCGTACGCTCTTTTTTGCAACTTCCCAATTCGAGCAAGGAAAATACTGCGAGATCATGCTCAAAAAGGCTTATCAAATCACCACGTTTAGCAAGAGCCTCTACAAAAGGTTTTCTAAAGTTTTCTGCCAATTTTTGTGCGTTAGTGCACAAGTGAATATGCACATCATACGGTTCTTGGTAAAGAAGATCCCATATCGCCTTAACTTTTGAAAAAAGAAGAGGATTGCATGTACCTTCCATTTTTTCAGATTTTTTTAGCAAATCATCAAGGAAGGAAAGAATTTTGTTTATTTCTTCTGATGGAAAATTTCTGACAGTTGGCTTAAATTCATCACGACATTTCATTTGAAAAAAATGAATAATTTTTTTGTCAACAGAGCTTTCAATGAAAACTGCATCTATACCTCTATCAAACTTTCCATCTGTTACACAAGACGTGATGTCATCAAGATCAATTTTTAAAATGTGGTTTAGGCAATAGTAAATAAAGGCATCAGACCGGCTTTTCAGGGCCATTGTTTCCCTGAAATTTGATACTTTTTGATTTACCTGACCCCAGTCCAGAAGAGTTATCATAAAACACAAAAACCGATATATAAAGATTTACCAGATTGTACTCTCACATTTGCGTATCGGCAAATCCTTATTTATTGAGAAGCTCTGAAAAACATACCATCTCATCAGAAAGTCAAAAAAAGTCGTAAAAACTGGTGGAAAAATGGTGCCGCAACCAAGATTCGAACTCGGGACCTACTGATTACAAATCAGTTGCTCTACCAGCTGAGCTATTGCGGCGCGCAAAAAAAATATCATACAAATTTCAGATTTGCAAAAACTCTCTGAAAGCAAAGTGCCGTTAATATAATCCACCAAGCCCTGTATCCTCGCTCTCACCCGCATGGGTCAGGTCAGAAACTGGGCTGATGCCGTGTCCAGTAAACATTGTCGGCTCGTCGCCAGGTTCGGTACCAACGAGAAATGCCTCCAGAATGCTCGTTTCGTCCTCCGGCCTAACTCTGGTACCTGTCAGCGCGTTGATCTTTACCAAACGGATGCCTTCTGGAACGCGAAAAGGTACAGGCAACACGTCTTTCAGTGTCTGCTCCATAAATTCTTTCACAACAGGCAACGCCACGCGAGAGCCTGTTTCCTTAGCTCCCATCGGCTTTGGATCATCGAATCCTATATAAACACCAACGATAATATTCGGCGTAAAACCGATAAACCATGTGTCTTTGGACTCGTTCGTCGTGCCAGTCTTGCCAGCGACCGGACGACCAATACTCCTCATCTTTATACCCGTTCCACGCTGGACTGCTCCCTCAAGAATAGAAACGATCTGGTACATATTCCGAGGATCGGCGATCTGCTCACGGTTATCAGCAATTTCCGGCGTTGGTTGTCCGTTCCACGCAATTCGTGCGCCACAATCATGGCAAGGCCGTTGGTCATGCACATAAACTGTTTTTCCGTTTCTGTCCTGAACGCGATCAATCAAAGTTGAAGTAACTTTTTTTCCGCCGTTCACAAAGCTGCTGTAGCCGGTAATCATACGAAGCAGCGTCGTTTCCCCTGCTCCCACCGCCATCGAAAGCAGTGGTGGCATATTGTCAATAATGCCGAAGCGTTTCGCCGTGACTGAAATTTTGTCCATGCCTATATAACTCGCCAACCGGATTGTCATCAGGTTGCGCGACTTTTCGATTCCAACACGCAGAGGAGCAGGACCGAGAAAATCATCAGAATAATTTTTCGGACGCCATGTGCCAAGATCTCCACCCTGATCCAGAGAAAAGGGCGCGTCCAGAACAAGCGTTGCCGGAGTAAATCCATTTTCCAGCCCCGTCAAGTAGACGAACGGCTTAAATGAAGATCCCGGCTGACGGAGAGCTTGCGTGGCGCGGTTAAACTCACTCATCTTATAGCTAAAGCCACCAGCCATCGCGAAAATCCGTCCAGTATGCGGGTCCATCGCAATTATTCCGCCCTGTACCTTCGGAATCTGACGCAGCCAGTACACAGAAAGACTGTCTTCTTTTCCATTTTCTTTTTTGTTCGCGCTTTCTACCAGCCAGACATCCCCCGCCTTAAGGAGATCGCTAGCCTTAAGCGGAGTGACTCCCGCTTTGCTACGCGCCCACTTCATTTTATCGTAAGGAATAACACCTTTTTTTCCGTCAGAAAATCCGATGACGGCTTTCTTATCGTTACTATTAAGAACCACAGCCAGAACTAAATCTCCAATTCCTGCAGGCGGGGAAACCTTGCTAAGGTTCTCCTGCCATTTTTCTTTGGTGTCTATGTGAGCGATGGCAGAGCTATGAAGACCGAAACGGACATCATACTTTATCAGCCCGTTCCGCAAAGCCTTCTCAGCGATTTTCTGGTATTCAGGAACGAGGGTCGTGTGTGCAATCAGGCCACCTTCATAAAGCCCCTTTTTCCCGTAAAGTTCCATCAGCTTGCGCCGCACTTCTTCTGCGAAATAAGGATAGTTCACATACTCCGATTTGTCACGACGCGTAAGAACGAGAGGCTTTTCTTTGGCGATTTTTGCCTCCGCAGTGGTGACGTAGCCGTTAGCTACCATTTTATTTATCACCCAGTTTCGGCGCGTAAAAGCAGCATTATAATTTTTCTCTGGATTGTAATTGTTCGGTGCTTTTGGCAAGGCGGCGAGGTAGGCTGCCTCCTCAAGAGTTAGTTCATCCAACGGTTTGTTGAAATATTCAAGAGATGCTGCCGCGATGCCATAGACTCCGGCTCCCAGAAAAATTTCATTTAGATAAAGCTGTAAAATTTGATCCTTGGTATAGGTCTGTTCAATCCGAAAAGCAAGTATAGCTTCCCTGATTTTGCGCTTGTAAGTCACCTCACCGGAAAGAAAGAAATTCTTCGCTACCTGCTGTGTAATGGTAGAAGCTCCAACTTTCCGCCTGTTCCCTCCTACATTGCTGAAATTGATTGCTGCTGCCCGGATGATACCGCTGATATCAATGCCGGGATGCGTATAAAAACTCTTATCCTCCGCCGACAAAAAAGCATGAATGACAAGCGGTGGAACCGTCGAAACCGGCACATATACGCGCTTTTCCGTTGCAAACTCAGCCAAAAGCCTCCCATCGCTGGCGTAAGCACGGGTCACGATTGGAGGTTCATAACCGGTTAAAGTACGATAGTCCGGCAGTCCCTGGCCAAAGTAATAGAGCACAGCCACAAAAAAACCAACGCCTGCGACCAAGCATAGAAATCCTATCGAAAACAGCGTTATCCAGATATTGGAAGAAGAATCGGATTTCATGCTTTGCTCTTTCTATTTCTCTTCGCGAGATGCCAGACAGAATAAGAAAACCTGCCATCAGAGTAAAGAAGGGGGACTAATTAAAATTCAAATCGCTTGTAAATTTTCTCAATTAACCACCGATTTATAAACTCCGACAAGAATATCATCGAAATATATTCTGGGATAGAGAAAGACAGATTTCACCTGAAATTTGTCTTTGAAATCGCGGTGAAAATGAAGACGAAGTTATCCGAACAATCTATCGTTTAAAAGAAGAAACCTCTGATTTCACAGATTTCAAGCGAGGAACTGTATCTTTTTTTATACTTTGACCAAAATTTTCTGAAAGAAGACCATCCGGTGCTACAACCGAATGTTGTTTCGCATAATCATTCGACTTTTCCAGAGATGCTCTCTTCTTTTTAGAATCATCAGCTTTCCGGGAATCTCTTTTCTCTAAAATTTTACCACCAACTAACATAGCAATACCTGGAACAACGGTGAGAGCCATCGTTCCTATGAAAAGAGTAGCTGCCATCGAAACAAAGTTAGTCGGCCACAGTATAAGGGCTGACCTAACCGCTGATAGAGCCACAATCGTAGAAAGAATCGGAGACACTGCCAACAAAATTTTACCACTAA
>JAGLRU010000418.1 GCA_023136145.1 Alphaproteobacteria bacterium | reverse complement strand
TGCAAGGCCGCCGCTATCGGCTTTTCGGTAAGGGGCTTTTTTCGGTTTCAGGTTCTTTATAGCAAGTTCTGTAAGGGGCATGAGTTCGAGTCATATGGTAAAATCTACCCTTAAATCTACCCATATTTATTTTGGATTGTAAATGACGGCTTTAGAAAGCCTCGGAGGGGCGTGGCGATTAAACCTATTATTTATTGGTGTTTTTGAGGGTTTAAAGAGCTTCTCTGGAAGTCTTTGGAAGTGGTGTTGGCTCCCTGGGCAAGATTCGAACTTGCGACCAAGCGATTAACAGTCGCTTGCTCTACCACTGAGCTACCAGGGAAGACTGCATATCTATTTAGCAAATTTATACGATTTAGCAAGCTACAAATTAGAGGAATCTCTTATTTCTGCTCAAATTCAGTATATCAGCAAGATTCGTTTGTATAGAGCTTGTTCCATAATCACTTTTTATGGGCAATTATTTAGATTTACACACCAGACCCTTGACGTATTCAGGGATAACTTGCGTGTCATCTCGCTGAAAAAAAGCATAAAGACCACCTAATAATCCCACTGCCAGAAAATACCCCCGCCAGCATTGCTATCTTGGCCTATTTTGCTTTCGGCTTTTACGTTCGGCGTAAGATCAATTTTGACTTTCGCGGCACCGCTGTTTTCGCCGCTGCCAGCTTTGGCTTCAAGGTAAACCTTGTCGGTAATATATTTTCCGGCTCCAATTGTCGTTTCACCGTCTTCATCCCTTTCGACCTGTAAGTCATCAAGACCTGTCTTCTTGCGCAAAAGAGAAAGCGGTTCAAATTTACTACCGCCGTTTCCTAAAAACCGTCGCAAACTATTGGTTAATTGCACTGCCTGAAACGGACTGATTTTCGTCATATTTTTGCCGAAAAGAATACGCGAAAGAACTTCATCCTGTGGCAGGTTCGGAATAGACGACAGTTTCACAGTCGGCTTCTCTACATTTCCGGAGAGACTAATTTGCGCCGTAATATCCTGCACATTTGTTTCCGCAAGAATGTCGAGATAAGGGGATGGCGGTACAGCACCCTGAAAGCGCAGAAGTGCGCGTTTGAGATCAAACTGCTTGCCGAATTCTTCATACCGCCCCCGCTTGCTTTTAAAAGCACCATTATACAAAGGCTCAGCCAACGTCCCGCTGATATTGATTGAACCGCCAAATTCTGCATCCAGACCATGCCCGCGCACAAAAACCTGCTTTTCAGCAACAAGCTTAAGATCGAGCTTAACGCTTTTCGCGAAATCCGGCGCTGGTATTTCTTTCGCATTCTTTTTCACGATATTGAGTCTGGGAACAGCACTGTTAAACCGATCCGGTATCGTTACGCTTATCTTGTCGGTTGTTATTTTTCCACTAACCGTATAAAGCTTCTTGTCGCCACTCAGGACGACATCTCCTGAAAAATCACCCGACACCAAATCGGTGCTGCGAAACGGGTTTAGTTTATCCACCAGTATCGACAGCTCGACAGGCATAATCTCTTTGTTGATGCCAACCTTTCCTTTCGCAATAACCTTTCCGTTTTTTTTATCCTGCGCTTTCAGACTTTCGATATGAAGCGTTTCGCCATCCAAAGTTGCGCTCATGTCTATGTCTTTTAAAGCGGTATCGCTCTCCTCATGTATAAAAGCTCCGTCTGAAAACAAGATATTTCCCGCTATCACCGGACTCTCCAACGTGCCAGAGGTTTTAATGTCAGCATTTATCCGCCCGGACAAAGCCATACCAGCCGGCAAAATTGCAGCTGCTATTGCCCTGAGTTCCAGATCAGCAACGATAACAGCTTGCAAGTCATTGTTTTTTATATCGCCAACGCTAAAGGGATACATTGAAAAGACAAAAGGCATTTCTGCGTGCGCTTGCAGTGTTTTGATGTCATTCCCTTTCGCGGAAATATCCGCTATGGCTTTTCCGTCCACATAACTACCTTTCATCTTCATCGAAATCAACGGCATCTTTTTTGGAATCTGAATCGGGTTAAGATCAAGTTCGGCTTTTATAGACGGAGATGCCAACGTATCCTTCACTTGCACCGTGCCAGACATTTTCAAATTATTAAGTGTCTCCGGCATAGAGGCTGGCAATGTGTTGAACGGAACATTTTTCGGTTTTATCGTCAGATCGATATTCTGTTGTATAAGACTGCCGGTTACTTCCAGTTCACCCTTTGATGGAAGAATAACCAGAGATATATTTCTG
>JAGLRU010000417.1 GCA_023136145.1 Alphaproteobacteria bacterium | reverse complement strand
TGGGAAGTTGATCTGGCTCAGACGCCTGTCCTTATCATAGACGTAACTATAAGTGCCGCTTAACGGCGTCTGGTAGGATGTGTTGAGGTTGACGGTATTATATCCGAACCCATGATCAATCGCAGATGGCGTGACCAGCATGGTCATGTTGCCGTTGGCGTCATAGGTGAAATTCGCTGAAGAGTCGTCCGGTCGCAGGATAGAGGTCACACGTCCAACAGGATCATACGAATACGAAGTGGTGAAGTTTTCAGGATCAATAACACTCTCAAGAAATCCTTGAGCGTTATAGGTGTAAGATGTTGTCCTGTCTCCAGTGACGGCAGAGGTGAGTCTTCCTCTGTCATCGTATCCGAATGTTGAAGCATACAACCCCGGGACCGTAACGCTCAATGTCAGCAGCGTCTTCGGATCGTACAACGATGTTACGGTTCGGCCCTGTGGAGAGGCGACTGTATTCTGCGTCTGTAAAACATTATGGACAAGTGAAGTTGCTTTTCCGTTTCTCGTCACGGTTTGCGTGATCAGATCCGGAATGTCATCAGCATCCGTATCCTGATATATTTTTTCACTTTGAGTGAATCTAGTTAACCCGGCAGGAGAGGTTATTGTTGTCTCTTTGGCAGCCTTGAATTTATATTTAGGGTCAAGGTCATAGCGGGTCGTTATCTCCATGCCACAGGGTAATGAAGTCGAATCTGTCAAACTATCTGCCGAAAGCTCATAAACTGTCTGCGCGCCAAAAGGGTCGGTGATAGTGGAAGAAAAAGCTCCTGTAGAAAAGGTATAGTCTGTGATGGTTGAGAGGTTTCCTTCGCCGGTAGTGGCGTCTAGCACAACATCACCGGTTTCTTGTATTATGGTCCTGTCGTAATGCCAATTACCGCCTTCCTGGTCTAGAACATTGGTTAGTTTTCCGCCAGAGTCAAAGATATGCTCAAATCGATTGCCGTTAGGCTCTACCTCAACAGTCATCAGACCATCCGCTGTGTATTCAAAGACGTAGGAGGAACCATCAGGATAAATAATGTTGGTAAGATGATTGTTAGCATCAACAGTCAGTTCGGTTCTGAGACCATCAGGGGAGACAATAGCGGTGGGGACACCATTGAAGTCCCTCTCGATTACTGTTTGATTGCCAAATTGATCAGTGAAGGCGGAAAGGTTACTATTTTGGTCATAATTGAAATCATAGAGAACGACGCCTGTTTCAAGATTAATAGTTTTTTGATGGTACCCAGAAGCTGTCATAAAATAACCTAGACCGTTGGGGTCAGCAATCGGTATTAAGCCAGAAAGGATAAAATCAGTTAGCGAATTAAATACAGGAGAAACCTCACGTACCCGATTGTTATTCCAATCAGCAACATAGATATTGCCCGCATTGTCAACTGCCACTCCGGAAGGATATGCTATCATTGCCTCAGTTGCTGGTCCACCATCCCCACTAAACCCCCAAA
>JAGLRU010000416.1 GCA_023136145.1 Alphaproteobacteria bacterium | reverse complement strand
GGGTCTTCAATAGGTGCTTCGCTTGGATCAATGAGTCTAGTTGCATCCAATTCTGCTGGAATGTTACCTGCTGATATAACGAAGAGTCTCTTTGGACCCTGATCGTCATCGGCAGGCATGAGGCCGAAGCTTGCTTGATCGATAGCTGCGCTCCATGTGGATGCTCGTGCTCCTGAAACATTTTCATTTGTTACGGCTGTACAGAATACTCGTAAACGCTCATTGTTATTGATTTCTGCCAGCGATACTGCTGATTGGGTTATTGAGCCGTAACTTTGCGGGTCGTTTCTAGGGAAGCCATTGGGTGGAATAATTTTTACCGATTCTAGCCGATGTTTGAGCGCAATTTGTCGTGTGTCTTGTAACGCCGAAAAAATGTCACCAAAGAGTGCGAGGCCAGCCATGCCGGTACCATGACCGTCATGATCGTCGCCTCCCCAATCGCGATTTATGCTTAGTAGATCATTGGTTGCTAGAGCGGGTTCTATCAACATATGTCCGCGATTTATGCCAGTATCAAGAAGGCAGACAGCAGGGGCTTCATTGCCTGGCCAAACGACTCGTTCGGCTAAATTTTCTGTCCATTCAATTTGCTCATTATATTCTGCTTCAAGGAAAAAGGTCGGTGTTGCGCTTGCTCGTCGTAGTTCAGCAATACCTGCTGTGGCGAACAAAAGTAGCTCCATTGTTATCCGTGTTGCATTAATTTGTATAACTGTAGTCTCTGGGAATTGTAGCCAGTAGTGTTGATCAGCGATTGTGCATTCAATCTGACTTGCTGCCCTCTGTACATTCTCGGTCATACCTTTATAGCACCACACTTCCCACCAAATTGTATCTTGTGAATCAGTGGGGAGAGCGCTTATGTCATCAGTCCAGAAAGTCTCAAAGCGGATACGACGTATTGCCTCAATTGGTTCGATTTTATCTTTCTTTGGTGGTTCATTTTTGGCGTTTAGATTGCCCGTTCTGTATTCATCAAGAATTTGTTCAAGTACTGGACGTGCACCATCAGGAACAAAAAGGGCGACTTTAATATCGTTGTCTTCTGTTCTTTGAACGGCTCCGGTACGTACTCCATCTCGTTTGCGGTCAAGCGTGTTTTCTGGATTTGTTCCAGGGCGCAACTCTACTTCGACAAACACTCCAGATGTCGACTCAAGACGTTCGTCATGAGGGCGTGTTGCTTCTGATTCAGCAAATGCTGCCCGCATTTCGGCGAGGATGCGAGCACCATGCTCTTGGCGAACTCTTGGAGCGCTTCCTCCGCCCATATTTCTCCGTGGAGCTTGATAGGGAGCAGTGCGAACCCTGTGACTGATATTAATATGGGGTTTGTCAAACATCTACATAATCCGGGTGTTTTATCGTTCTGAAATTGAAAATACAGCCCTCATCTTTGATCGATCATTCAATCGTCGCAAAACATCATTTGTGGTAATAGTCTTACGCTCATCAAGAATTGCTGTTTTAACAGCATCTTCGGATGCGCGTGCAATTTCAGACTGGCTTAATCCTTGAGCGGCTTTTGTGATACTTTTCCAGTCAAGTTTGGGATGTTTCAGAGGCCTAATATATATTTTCACAAGTGCTTTAATTTGTGCATCTGAAGGCATTTTAAACTCTAACACCAGATCAAACCGGCGTAATAGCGCTCGATCAAGAAGTTCTGAATGGTTAGTCGCTCCCACTAGAATGCTATCAGTTGCATTTGGTTGCTCCATTAACTGCAAAAATGAATTCAAGACACGACGCATTTCTGCAACGTCATTTGTAGCCGAACGTTTGCTGCCGATAGCATCAAATTCGTCGAAAAGATAAACTCCACGTCTTTTTAAAGTTTCTTCAAAAACAAGCCGCAATTTTGAAGCTGTCTCACCCATGAAACGAGTGATTAGGGATTCAAGTCGAATTACGAAGAGTGGTAAATGTAGTTCTCCAGCCAATGCTTCAGCCATCATGGTTTTCCCTGATCCGGGTGGTCCCAAAGAGAGAATACATCGGTTTGGCGTCTTTCCATGTTCTCTGAGCCATTCACGTTTTGTTTGCTGTCGGATGAGATCTTTTAGTTGTGATATAACTTCATTGTGTAAAATCACATCTTTAAGTTTGAGTTTTGGCTCGTGCAGGTCGATAAGTGCCTCAAGTTCTCCACGAGGCTGCGAGAAAGGTATTGCAACGCTTGCTCCCCTTGAAATGGTTGCGCGCGCATCATCAACAGCGGCACGCAATTCCTCTGCCGTTGTACGGTGTCCTTTTCGAGCTTCAGAAGCCGCTATTTGAAGAGCAATCGAATAGAACTGTTCGTCATCCCCTTCGGTACGACTTTTGAGCATAGCTAATATTTGTTTCGTGTTCGACATGACTGTTCTATGTTAGAAATGTACTTACAAAAGTATATATCATGTGGTATTTGATTGAAAACCGTAATTTACAATAAATTTATATTGCCCCCAGTTTCAAAAAAGCTTGAGTTAAAAGAGTCTTTTTGCTGTTTAAGTAATTTATAGACTGTTGACCTTCCAATTTTCATCTGTTTTGCGATAGCTGTTGCCCCTGCCCCACTTTCATATAGTTCACATACTTTTTTTCTATCGATGGTGCGTTTGCGGCCAAACTTTACGCCCTTTGCTTTGGCTTCTATACGGCCTTCATTGGTGCGCTCTAAAATACGATGCCTTTCGGCCTCTGCTACGGCGGATAATATAGTAATAACCATTTTACCCATCGTGCCTTCTGTACTGATACCATCATCCAGAAAGCGCACGGTAACGCCCATATTATCAAATTTCTTAATAAGAAATATCATATCAGCTGTATCACGGCCAAGCCTGTCTAGTTTTGTGACAAGAATGCTATCGCCTTTTTCTACTTTTAATATGAGCAGTTCTAACCCGCTTCGCTCTATTGTAGAGCCAGATATTTTATCCGTAAAAATCCGACTGGATTTAACACCGGCCTCTTTAAGAGCTTTAATCTGAATATCTAAAGATTGTTGGCTTGTTGAAACGCGCGCATAACCAAAAAGACGACCATCCATAAAAACTGTCTCCTAATTCGATTAGCGGACATAGCTGTACACTAATGCTGGAAAAACGATTTAATAGACAATATATTTCATATAAATTATGTTGTCCACTAATTTATAATATTAGAGACAGTTACAGAAAGAGGCTTTAAACAATTACTATGTCGCGTTACGTACCTTTATGGGATTTAACCCAATACTGCGCGTTGCGAATTTTTTGGTTTACATTTGTAACTCGTCATGTTACGTGATACAATATGATTGTGAGTTTTAAACATAAGGGGCTAAAGAAGCTCTACGAAAAAGATGACAGAAGCGGTTTAAGTGCCCAAAGAGTGCCGCGCATTGAAGAGATTTTAGCGGTTCTTGATGCCAGTGAAAAACCGGAAGAGGCTGACTTGCCGGGTTACAGGCTTCATTCTTTAACGGGCGATCTGAAAGGCTTTTGGAGTATAAGAGTAACCGGAAACTACCGAATTATATTCGGGTTTGATGGTGAAGGTTTTACCAAGGTTGATTTAATTGATTATCATTAGGAGGATTTAGACATGTCTATGAAAAACCCTATTCATCCGGGCAGAATTATAAAAGGCTGTCTTGATGATCTTGATTTAGATATTACGCGCGCGGCTAAAGTTCTTGGTGTTTCGCGCCAAACGGTTTCGCGCGTTGTAAATGGTAAGACCACCCTGTCTGACGAAATGGCTATTCGTCTTGCCAAGGCTTTTGGCTCAACGCCTGAAATGTGGATGAGAATGCAGCATTCCTATGATCTTGCCCAGATACCAAGAAAGATTGATACAATTGATGTTCAGCCGTATCAACATTCTGTTTCAGTATAATTTTTTATGGGGTTGCTGAAAGGTGCACTG
>JAGLRU010000415.1 GCA_023136145.1 Alphaproteobacteria bacterium | reverse complement strand
CTTTCCATGATTAACAAAAATTGCGATGCAAAAGTGCCGCAGCCGGGCATTCTTGAAGATGCTGACAAGGCGTTGCTTGGTAGGGCAGGGCAGGCGATGTTGATAGCAGTCCGGTCGGAGTTTGAAAAGATGCAGTTTAGCCGCGCCATCGAGGAATTTATTTCAGTGTCTCACGCGGCAAATCTTTATATTGACGCGCAGGCACCGTGGAAGCTTAAAAAAACAAATCCTGATCGTATGGCGACGGTGCTGTATGTGCTGGCTGAAGTTATTCGCAATCTGGGGCTTATTATTCAACCGTTTACTCCCGATGCTGCGCAGAAAATTCTGGATCAGGTGGCGGTAAATGCAGAAGAACGCGACTTTAGCTTTATCGGTGAAGCTTATGCGCTAAAAGCCGGAACCCCGCTGCCAAAACCGGAAGGTGTTTTCCCGCGTGTTGTGGATGAGCGGGGGTGATGGCTTTTTTCTCTTTGTCATCCCGAGTGAGGCACTTTTGGTGCCGACGAGGGATCTTTCACTGGTTATTTAGAAAGATTCCTCGGCGCGTTTCACGCTTTGTCGGAATGACATTGAGGAGTGGCATGACGGTATTTCATGGAACGGAAGATTAATATGATGCAGCGAAAAAAGTTTCCAGCAGGGATTCCAGAAGGGACTGTATTAAAAGAAATTACAGCAGATGAGATTTATAAATTGATTTCCGATCAGTTGGAATTTCGAAAACTTCATGGAAATGAAGAAAAGACTCCTTTTTCCTTTGAGTTTGAAAATATTTTATTTGAAGACACATATGTTTTTAAAAAACGTTTAAAGCTGTTTTCTTTGTTGTTCCGTATATTCGAAGACATTAAATTCTGGGATTATGCTAGTGAAATTAGTTTAGAATTTAAAAACTGCTCTATAAAAAGTTTTGTAATAGAAAACTCAAGGAAAGAACCTTTAAGCGTGAGGTTTAAAAAATGTGAAATTACAGATTTGAAAGTTTTGCGATTTGGAGGTTCTGATAAGCTTTTTATAGATGATTCCAAAATTTTTAATTGTAAATTCGAAAAAAATCTTGTTTTAGGGGATATTTTTTGTAAACACACTTTATTTTCGGAAGGATTTGATTGCAGCAATATAGAATTTATTGATTCAGCACTATTTCTCCATTGTGAATTTGGTGATAATGTGAGAGTTCCTCGAATAGATTTTTCAAATACTGTTTTTAACGATAATGTCTCATTTAAAGGATCAATTTTTAAAAATATTGTTTTATTTAAGAAGGCAACTTTTAACAATTTTGTCTCATTTGAGGAAGTAACTTTTAATGATTATATTTCATTTAAAAAGGCAATTTTTAATGATTCTGCTTCATTTGAAAGAGCAGAATTCTTTGGTGCACCGGAATTTTTCGAAGCTAAGTTCTATGCAGACATGTATTTGAAAGATTGTAGTTTTTTGGATACATCATCGTTGTGGGCATGTTCTACATATAGAACGTTAAAGCAGTTTATGATGAAAAATGAATCTGATCATGAAGCACAGATGTTTCATGCTCTTGAACTGGAGTCCCGCTATAACACGGAACTGCCGAAAGGCTGGCAAAACATTCTATCCAGCCCAAAAGGGGTTGAAACTATATTTTCTTTCTGTCTTAAACAACTAACAAACTACGGCAGAAATCTTTGGCTCCCTTTTCTCTGGTTATTCATCTTTGGGGATTTATTTTTAATATTTTATGCTGCATCTAACAGGGGTGATTGTGCTGCAATTGCTGCACTTCCTATTCAGGGATGGGCAAAAGATGTTTGTGAGGGAGGGTATACAAACCTTTTCTATGCTTTTAAAAATACATTTGGTCCTTTTGGATTGGCTTTTAGTGACAGTAGGTTAATTATTCCAAACAGCGTTACAGTAAAAATACTTGGCTTTGTCCATATACTCTTAAGTTCTATAATCTGGTTTATCTGGATTTTACAAATACGGCGGCGGTTTAAGCTTTAGGGGTTTGTTGAAAAACTAAAAATTGTCATCCCGAGTGAGGCACTTTTTGTGCCGACGAGGGATCTTTAACTGGTTATTAAAAAAGATTCCTCGGCGCGTTTCACGCTTTGTTGGAATGGCATTGGTGGGGGGTATGACAGTAAAGAATTTGTAATAACAATTCCAAATAGTCCCTTCTCCTGCAGGCGGGAGAAGGTTAGAATAAGGACGTTTTTTAAAACGAAAGGTTTTTGATAATGCTTATAGACAGCCATTGCCATCTTGAGTTTTCGGATTTTGCGGATGAAGGAGCGGCGGAGATTGTTTCTCGTGCCAAAGCTGCGGGTGTCGGGCATTTGTTAACGATCTGCACACGCATTGCTGAATTTGATAAGGTTGTAGCTATTGCTGAGCAGTTTCCGTGTGTTCACTGTACTGTTGGTACGCATCCTCATCATGCAGCGGAACCAAATGAAAAGAATATTACTGTTAAGGATATTATTTCTTACACCAAAAATCCAAAGGTGGTTGGAATAGGGGAGGTGGGTCTTGACTATCATTACAATTATTCGCCAGTTGAGGATCAGCAAAGGGCTTTTACGACGCATATAGAAGCAGCAGCGGAAACTGATCTGCCGCTTATCGTTCATACCCGCGAGGCGGAGGATGATACATTCCGTCTGATGCGGGATGTCGGGCAGGGGAAAGTGCGTGGCGTAATGCATTGCTTTAGCAGTAGTCAGAAACTGGCAGAGGAGTCTCTCGCGCTTGGCTTTTATATTTCTTTTTCCGGTATTATCACTTTTAAAAAGTCCGATGAGTTGCGTGAGGTGGTGAAATATGTGCCGCTGGATCGTATTCTGGTGGAAACAGACTCGCCTTATCTTGCACCTTTGCCACATCGCGGAAAACGGAATGAACCAGCCTTTGTAGTGCATACCGCGCAGATGGTGGCGGAGTTAAAGGGCGTTTCGCCGGAGGAAGTAGCAAAGCAAACAACCAAAAACTTTTTTAAGCTATTTACTAAGATAAAACCGTCCGGTGATGTCACATGAAAATAACGATTTTAGGTTGCGGTGCATCGATGGGAACGCCGATGGCGGGAGGCTTTTGGGGAGATTGCGATCCGAATAATCCCAAAAATAATCGCACGCGCTCATCCATTCTGGTGCAGTCGGAAACAACCAATATTCTTGTGGATGCAACGGTGGAATTACGCACACAATTAAATCGATTCAACCTGAAGAAGCTGGATGGGGTACTTATCAGTCACGCACATTCCGACCATATAAATGGCATTGATGATTTGAAAATTATTTCTCTCCAAGGCGATGAGTTGATGAATGTTTACGGCAATTTTGAGACTCTGGAAGAGATTGATCGTCGATGCCCATATATTTTCAGGCCGAAGGGGGATGACCTTTACTTTGAGTTTCTCAAAAAAAAGCATATTGAAAATTACCAGAAATTCCGTATCGGCGATATTGATATAGAAAGTTTTGAGCAGGATCACATGACTTGCTCATCTCTCGGATTTCGGTTCGGGCGTGTGGCATACAGTGTGGATGTTGTGAATATAAATGATAGGTCAATGAAGGTTCTGGAGGGTATCGATATTTGGATCGTTGATGCTGGTTCCTATAATAAAGAGGAGACTTTGACTCATGCAAATATTCAGAAAGTTAAAAAATGGGTGGAGCATTTGAAGCCGAAAATGACATATATTACTGATCTTGGCACTAATATGGATTACAAGACGCTTTGTGACGAATTGCCTCCGAACATTCGACCTGTTTATGACGGGATGGAAATTGATTCAGAAAAAATTTAGGTTGAACGGATATTTTTTCAATCAATTTTATTTTGTTTTTATATGATAAACTTGTATGTAAATAAATAGTGCGAAAACTATAGTAATAGTCATAAAAATTCAAAAATTAACTGTTTAAACATGTTTTTTTTACTGAACTTTAATCACTATAGCGTTAGGATAAAGGTATAAGGCTATGAGTTAACTTTATTAGCAAGTGACTTTAATTAAACAATGGAGGGTAGCTATGCTGTTAAAACTTTGGGCTAAAAAAGAAGCGTTTATGCGTTCCAATGATGGAGCAACTGCTATTGAATACGGTCTGATTGCAGCGGGTATTGCTGTTGCTATTTCCGTGGTTGTTTTCGCTGTTGGTGACGATTTGGTAGCATTGTTTACAAACGTAGATACGCAACTTCAAGCTGCTGCTGCGGAATAATACAAAGTCGCCATTTATTTTTTTGGCGCATACATGTAAGAACCCGCTCCTTGAAAAAAGAGCGGGTTCTTTCTTGAGGACGTGATGGCGATCATATCTCCGACGATGGTTTTTATTGTTTTAATCGTAACTCTTTTGAGCTGCATCTCGGATGTAAGGTCATTGCACATACGTAATTTTAATTCTCTAGTGATTCTGTTTTGTTTTTTCCCTGCGTATTTTGCGTCGCCGGAATCTTTTAATGCTTTATGGCAGCATCTTGTTGCGATGGTAATTATGTTTGTGGTTAGTTACGTTATGTTTGTTTTTGGCATGATGGGTGGAGGAGATTCTAAGCTTGGAACGGTGCTTGGGCTTTGGATAGGACTAAAGGGACTGATGCCTTTTATATTCTATATGGCGATTATTGGAGGATTTATCGGATTCATTGCTCTCGTTATTTTCAGAAAAAAACCTTTCAAAAATCCAATGCCGGGAAGTTGGGTGGCGGAGCTTCAGGATGGGCGCAATGCGCTTCCTTATGGTGTTGCCATAAGTTTCGGATTTTGGGCTGCTTTTTTCCATACAGGATTTGCGTGTAGCCAGTTAAATGAAGTTCTTAAAATAATTCATTAGAAACATTCAATCTTTTTTATTACAAAATCAAATTTCTATGCCAGTATAAGAACGGGTCGGGTTGCTTGTTTGGGGAATTTTCATGAAAAAAAACGTTTTGATGGTTATGGGTGGAGCGATTGTTATCTCCGTTGTGGTGGCAGTGGTGGTGCAGATGAATCTCTCTCCTAAATCGAGGAATCGTGGTGTGGCAGTAGCAAGTACTGAAATTCTTGTCACGAAAAAAACATTGCTGGTTGGTGAAACTCTGAAAGAAACGGATGTGGACTGGGCATTTATGCCGGACGATCTTGTATTCAAGGGCTTGATTAAAAGAAAAGATCAAACCGACGAAAAAAAACTAAAAGTTTATAACAAACCTTTGCGCCGTACTCTTGAGTCTGGAGAACCAGTGACGACACAGGCAGTTGTTTCTGATGCGAAAGGCAGCGGTAAATTTTTATCAGCATCTATTGCCCCCGGCATGAGAGCTGTGAGCATTCGAGTAAAAGCGGAAACAGCTGCTGGTGGGTTTGTTTCTCCTAGCGATTATGTGGATATAATTCTGACCTATCAGATAAATCTGAAAGGGGAAGTAGCAAATTATTCCTCCGATGCGATACAGCGTTATGCCAGCGAGACGGTCTTGAGCAACGTGCGTGTTTTGGCGGTGGATCAAAATTCTAAGGAGGGCAGTCGCGAAGCTAAGGTGGCACGTACTATAACCATTGAGGTTAGCAAACAGGGTGCGCAGATTCTTGCGATGGCATCTACGATGGGTGACATAAGCCTGTCGCTCAGGCGACTCGGCGAACAGGATACCAAAGCTGATAGGGATGTGCCGTTGACGACGGATGTAAGTACAAGTCTCGTTATCAGGAAAATATACGACATCATGGACAAATCGAAAGTATCTTCCGATACTGTACGTGTTTATAGCGGTTCCTCCGTGACGAACGTGCCGGTACGTTCTACGACAATGCCCTAAGAAAGGGGTGATACTATGAAACACATTTTTTCAAAAGTTTTACTGCTGTTGATAGTGGTCTCGATTGGAGTCTCCGTTTCGATGGTGGCTTATAGTGCTAAGAGCTTCAACAAAACAGTTCAGTTGATATCGGGCAGGGCCGATACTGTCGATCTGGCAGGAGCTGTGGCAGATGTGTTGGTGGCCGATCCATCCATTGCCGATGTTGGAACGCTCAGAGCTGACCGTCTTTATATTGTAGGGCGCAAGGTTGGTGATACTAATGTGCTTGCTTATGATGAGGTTGGAAATCAGCTTGCTAATATCACGATTCATGTGCGCGTCGATGACAAAAACCTTCAGAAGACGTTGAAGGAATTTTTTCCGGATGAGAAGATTGCTGCGAAAACCGTAAAAGAAAATATCGTTCTGAGCGGTACTGTTTCCAGTCCGTTGATATCTGCTCAGGTGAGGGACCTCGCGACGAGGTTTATGATCGATAAGGAGCAAACTCTAGTTGATTTGATGACGGTTAAAGGCAAGCAGCAGGTAATGCTTAAAGTTAAGGTGATCGAAGCTAGGCGTTCTGTGTTGCGTGATTTCGGTATTGAAACGGATTTTAGAACAGCAAGCACAAACGGCTTTATAATGAACGCTGGTGATGTTGGCAGAGCCGTTCTGACTCCATTTGGTAGCGGCGCGCTTCTTGTGGGGAAGAAGGGGCAGTTTGGGCCGCTGACGGCTACGATTAGGGCATTGGAACAGAATGGTTTGGTTAATACTCTAGCAGAGCCTACACTGACGGCGATTTCTGGCGAAACGGCTGGGTTTTTGGCTGGCGGTGAATATCCAGTTCCGACAGGCAGGGATTCAACTGGAAACGTCATTATCGAATTTAAACAGTTTGGAGTATCTCTGAACTTTACGCCGACTGTTCTCAATAAAGAACGCATTGCTCTGCACATGTCTACAGAGGTATCTGAAAAAGACAGCACAAACGGCGTGACTCTTGTTGATGTTCAGATTGACGGACTTAGAGTTCGGCGTGCCGAAACCACCGTGGAAATGGGTAGCGGTGGCACTCTTATGATTGCTGGGCTTCTCAAATCCGATACGTTGCACGCCCTGAACGGAATGCCCGGGTTGGAGGATTTGCCGATTTTGGGGCATTTGTTTAAGTCTAAATCTTTCTCGCGGAATGAATCGGAGTTGGTGATTATCGTGACACCATATCTTGTGGATCCTTATGCGGAACCCGAGGCCGTAGTTGTTGCAGATAAGCCTTTTGTCGTTGCTTCTACTGCTTCTCAGGGGAAAAAGAAACCCTCTGAGCAAAAAGTAAAAGTAACGGCTATGAGTCCGCTATCTCAACGCTTCATGGAGAATTTGAAAAAAACATACGGTAATCGTGTATCTGAGAAAGCTAGCTTTGGTGCTGGTTTTGGTTATATCATTGACTAGGACTAAAGGGACAGAAGGAGCTTATACCATGCAACAAGCATATAGACTGGTTTCTCTCGTGCTGATATTTAGTGTTGCAGTCGTCCTGTCAGCCTGTGACGCATCTTTGCCTTCGCAGGTTCAGACTGGGAAAGTTAGACTTAAAGAGCAGATAGTCACGGAAATGCTGGATTCCTCTCATGTTGATCAGGCGCGTGTTGATGTGTTGGCCGATCATATTAAGCGGAACGGAAAAGGGGCTGTCACTCTGACGGTTCCATGGCTTTCTGGAGATGTGTATAGCTCACGCATAGCTACAAAACATGGAGCTGCGTATAAGAAAGCACTTAGTAAGCGTGGTGTTTCAGACATTCATGTAGTTAAGGTTCCAGTCGCGAATGAGCTGTATCTCAACAAGGTAGTGGTGGCTTATCAGGCATTAGTGGCTTTGCCTCCTGATGGTTGCGGTCGTATTACAGGATATCAGGGTGCTGAGAATATGGAAGCGATAGAGCAGTACAAGTTCGGATGTGAAACGAAGATGTCGTTGAGTCAGATGATCGCCGATCCATCCGATCTGATGGGCAAGTCGGGTGCGCAGGACAATGATTCAAGTCGTACTGGTGCTTTCGTTGTAAAATATAAGGCTGGAATACCCAATAAGCCGATGCAGGGGTTTCAAGCCAGTTCGGTTGGTGTTCAGTAATGGGTGGAGAAGATATAACCTCCATATTGTTACCTCCTTCACATGTGGATTTCTATTTGCTTGACGAGAGCACTGCTGCTCTGGCGCAGAAGCTTACGGAAGACTGGCGGTTTGCGCGGGTTGGCATGAAGATAGAGCGTGCGGGGATTGATGCCGCGATCAACCATTACGGGGAGACGGCTGCTCCAGAGCTGGTTGTCATCGAAACTAACGACATCGGCGAGGCTTTTATCGAGCAGCTTGGCGGACTTGCAAGTGTGTGTGCGGAGGGTACTGATGCGGTAATTATCGGGCCGAGCAACGATGTTCATCTGTATCGCAGTCTTGTCGGGATGGGGGTTAGAGATTATTTGGTGCGTCCTGTTTCCGAAGAAGATATGGCTAAAGTGATTGCTAGGACGCTGATCGATAAAAGGGGTCTTTCCGGCAGTCGCCTTGTTGCAGTGATGGGCAGTAAAGGTGGCGTTGGTGCGACATCTGTGGCGCAAATTCTGGCTTGGAACATCGCGGAAGCTTTGAAGCAGAAGACCATGCTGATGGATGTAGCTGGTAGCGTTGGTAGCATCGGGATCGCTCATGGCCTTGAACCTTCCACGACGTTGATAGAGGCCGTTCGTCTTGGTGGAGCGGGAACGGATGACGATATGAATCGCATCTATCAATCCGTGTCGGAGTATCTTTTCGCGCTTGTCTGTGGCGGAGAGCCGATCTTGATGGATCCTTCCGATCCAGACGATATCGAGACGCTTGTGAGCCGCGTAATGCTGAAATTTCCAGTGGTTGTAGTTGATCTTTCCCACGCCACACGGCCTGTGCAGAAAAGGCTGATGGAACGTGCGGCTAGAATCGTTATGGTGACAACGCCCACGCTGTCTGCGCTCAGAAATGCGAGGACGCTGTTGAATGAGATAAAAACGTTGAAAGCGCATTTGAAAGAAACCGATTTGGTAGTGAATATGCGGGGCATGACTTCCTCTGAGGAAGTTCCTGCTCGTGAGATCAAAGATGCGCTTGGTTTGGGGATAGAGCCTTCGGCAACGCTTCCATATATGCCGAAGATTTTCGCCATCAGTGAAGCTACAGGCAAGTCTGTCGGTCAGAACAAGAATGCAGGATGCGTCATGGAGCCTCTTATGAAGATTGCAGAGAAAGCTTCTGCGATTGAATGCAAAGGCATCGTGGACAAAGGTGAAAAAGACACTCTGATGAGTTTTATCAAGAAAACTCTTGGTAAGTAACAGGAGTTAAATGATGTTCGGCAAGCGTACAGACAAACCACAAGGCGGATCACCAGCGGCTAAGCCAGCGTCGTCAGTACCGCCAAAAAAGTCGGTCGCGTCTTCTCCTGAAAAGCCTGCGATTGATCAGTCTTCAGTATCGATTACGGCGGAAGCGACTCCTCCAAAATCGGCAGTTGCGGATTCCAAGACTGCCGAGTCTTCGCCGAAACCAGCAACGTCGAAACCAGCATCGCAAAAATCTGCATCGTCAAAACTAACATCACCAAAACCTCCTCCTCCGCCGCCGCCTGCTGCTGTGGCGGCTAACCCGCGTCTGGAGCGGGCGCGTAAGAGGATATGGACGGATCTCCGTGATGGGATTGATCTGAAATCGTTGTCTCGCATGGGTGCTGATGAAGCGCGCGCGGAGATACTTTCTGCAGTGCAGGAAATTGGTCAGTTTCGCGGTCTGGACGTGACTCCTGCTGAACTGGCGCAGGTTGCCAAGGAATCGGCGGATGATATGCTCGGTTTCGGTCCATTAGAAGAGTTATTGGCGCAAGAAGGCATCGCCGACATCATGATTAATGGCCCGAAAACGGTTTATATTGAGACTAACGGAAAGATTCAGCGCGCCACCATTGAATTTCGTGATAATCATCATTTGCTTACCATCTGTCAGCGCGTTGTTGGTGTGATTGGTCGCAGGGTGGATGAATCAAGCCCTATATGCGATGCGCGACTGCCGGACGGATCGCGTGTCAACGTTATTATCCCACCGCTCGCCGTTGACGGCTGTACTATGACGATTCGTAAGTTTGCCAAGGAAAAGCTAACGCTTGAAAAGCTTATGGAATTCAATGCTATGACTCCAGCTTGCGCGGAGATGATTAAGATTATCGGTGCATGTCGCGCTAATGTTGTTATCTCCGGCGGTACTGGTTCGGGAAAGACGACAATGCTCAACTGCCTTACTTTCTACATGGATTCTGGCGAGCGTATTGTCACTTGCGAGGATGCTTGTGAGCTTCAATTGCAACAACCGCACGTCGTTCGTCTTGAAACACGCCCGCCAAATCTTGAGGGAGTTGGCGAAGTTAAAATGCGCGATCTTATTAAGAACTGTCTTCGGATGCGACCTGATCGAATTATCGTTGGTGAGGTGCGGGGGCCGGAGGCTTTTGATTTGTTGCAAGCGATGAATACCGGGCACGATGGATCAATGGGAACCGTCCACTCTAACAACCCACGTGAAGCCCTGACTCGTCTTGAGAACATGATTGCAATGGGTGGACTGAATCTTCCTACCGCCGCAGTGCGTGAGCAGATAGCTTCTGCCGTCAATGTAATTATTCAGGTGCAGCGTCTGCGCGACGGATCGCGTAAGGTTACGCATGTCACCGAGATCACCGGCATGGAAGGCGAGGTTGTCACGATGCAGGATCTTTTTCGGTTTGAATACGAGGGCGAAGATGAACATGGCCACATCATAGGTCGTCAGAAATCCACTGGCTTGCGTCCAATCCTTTTTGAACGCGCACGCCAGTACGGGCTTGAGAATAAATTGTTGGATGCAATGTCGGAGGCATATACCTAGAATGAGTTGGCCAATCACCATCGGAGTTATTATCGTTTTTCTCTCTATTTCCGCCGTTATCAGCGTTTACATAGGCAAGAGACAGGCTCGACTGGAAAGGTATCGCTCCGTGATTTGTCGCGCTAAAGCTGGAAGCTCTCAGGACGGGAGTGCTGAAAAAGCGGCTGCAAAGCAACGCGCTGACATTGCTAAAAAGCTGAAGGGAGTCAGTGACGAAACTCAGGGGAAGAAAAAAGATAAAACGTCTCTTTCTCAATTGCTACAGCAGGCGGGATTTGAAACGTCCGTACCGCGTTTCTGGCTTAATTCGGCTATATTTGCAGTGTTTGTCGGTGGACTGCTCTTATTGACAAGTTGGGCACCGACGGCCAAGATTTTTATGATTTTCACTGCTTTTCTTGGACTTCCGAAGCTTTTTATCGGGTGGAAAATAAAGCGCAGGCAGAAGAAATTTCTAAAGGAATTCCCCGATGCGCTGGATGCAATGGCGCGGTTGTTGCAGGCTGGAATGCCGATGTCGGAGGCGATAGCAATGACTTCGCGCGAGTATAAAGGTCCCCTCAAGGATGAAATGCTACGTATCTACGAAAACCAAAAAGTAGGTATTCCGTTGGGAGAGGCAGCGCAAATGACTGCAAGGCGGATGCCTCTGCCAGAGGTGCATATGTTTGCGACGGCATTACAGATACAGAGCGAGACGGGGAGCAGTCTTAGCGAGGTATTGTACAATCTTTCCGCAGTTATACGGGCAAGGTTTCGGCTTAGGAGAAAGGTTCAGGCACTGTCTTCTGAGGCAAAGTCTTCAGCAGCGATTATTGGCGCGCTTCCGGTTCTGGTGACTCTTGGGCTTTATGCGGCGCGTCCTGAGTATGTCGGGATTCTTTTTATAGTTCCGAAAGGGCAAGTTTTTCTCGGCGGAGCGATTTTCTGGATGTTTCTGGGATGTCTGATGATGCGACAAATGATAAATTTCAGGATTTGAAGGTATGGATACCCTTACAAATATGGATTCCGGCGTTTATATCGTGATTTTAAGTGCGCTTGCCGCAGCCGTTTCCTTTGTGGCGTTTGCCTTGCCGTTGCTTGCGCGTTCGGAAAAGAAGGAACGCTACAAGGATGTCATCGAAAAGAAACGTCGCACGTTGTTTGAGCTGGCACGCGAACAGGCTGAAAAACAGGATGTTGTTAAGCAAAAGGAAATGACGGCGGCTCAAGCTATAGTGTCGCTTTATAAGCTTCAGTCTCTGGCGGGAAAGGCTAGTATCACTGCACGCAATCAGTTATTGCAAGCGGGGATACGCGGTTCGAAGGCACCGTTGATTTATCTCGGATCGAGAATTGTGCTGCCGTTGGTGTTCGTGGGACTTGGGGCGTTGTTTATGGGACTTTCTCATAGGGAGATTTCTCATTCCATCGTGCTCTTGATTCTTTTGGGGCTTGTCGTTATTGGATTTTTCTTGCCGCGTATTTTGGTCAAGAATATGGCTGATAAGCGTCAGATGGAAATCTCTCTCTCTTTTCCTGATGCTCTCGATATGATGCTGATCTGCGTGCAGGGCGGGATTGGTATCGAGGCAGCCATTAACAGGATTGCTACGACAATTTCGGAACATTCCGAAACACTTGCGGAAGAATTGGGAATTTTGAGTGCTGAACTTGGGTTGCTGAATGATCGTAAGGGAGCGTTTCAAGGGTTTGCTAATCGCGTTGGCAGTGGGCCTGCGCGTTCTTTTGCGTCGGCCATGCTACAGGCGGAGCAGTACGGAACATCGATATCTAAAGCTATACGGGTTCTGGCTGATGAAACGCGCGAGTTGCGTATGGCAGCGGCGGAGCAGAAGGCTGCATCTCTGCCTCCAAAGTTGACGGTGCCGATGATCCTGTTCTTCCTGCCCCCTTTGTTTGTAATTATCCTAGGCCCCGCATTTATAGGCTTTAAGCATTAAGGTGACATCTAAAAACACCAAAATTTTCTAATATCGTCATTCCAGTTTTCGCCGGAATCTTGTTGTAAAAGTAGGTTTTTAGAGGTGGCTTACAGAAAAAAGGGAGCCTTTTTTCAAAGGCTCCCTTTTATATTCAAGTTTATTCGTTACCGTATCAGGACTCATTTATTACAGAGAGTGGATGTTTGGTTTCAACGGCACTTTTCATCTGATCGCCTACAACCTGTGTGTATATCTGAGTTGTGGCAATATCAGCATGACCAAGCATTTTTTGCACGGAACGTAAATCCGCACCATGTCTCAAAAGGTGGGTTGCGAAAGCGTGACGCAGAACGTGCGGACTGACACGTCCGGGATCAAGCCCAGCATTGCGCGACAGCTCTTTCAGAAGTTGAGCGAATCGCTGACGGGTCAAATGCCCAGACTCGGACGTACGAGACGGGAACAACCATTTGCTTTGCGCATCAACACGATCAGGTATCAAGAATCTCGTCCTGACATCCATATACGCTTTCATTGCTCTCTGAGCTGGTTCGGACAGAGGAGCCATGCGTTCACGACCACCTTTGCCTTCAACCGTCAGGTAGCGACCTTCTGGACCGATGGATGCCAGAGGCAAGCCAACCAGTTCAGAAACGCGTAGACCCGTTGCATAGAGTATCTCAAGCAGAGACACAAGACGGACGCTCTCAGGCCCACCCTGTTTTTGAGCTGTCGTGATCAGGACAGTGACTTCGTCTTCACTCAAGATTTTTGGCAAAGTGCGAGTTTGCTTCGGACTTTCGATGGTAGATGTCGGATCATCCGAACGAGTGCCTTCGGAAACGAGAAAGCCGAAAAACTGGCGTAACGCTGAAATACGACGTGCAATAGTACGCACAGCCGTTTTTCCACCACCCTTGCTTTTCACATTCACGCGTTCTCCAAGCTCAGCGAGATAAGCTTTTAGATCACCTGTTGAAGCAGAGTTGATGTCCTTGCTTTGCTTTTTCAAGAAAGCGCAAACATCTGCAAGATCACGCTCATAAGCGTGACGTGTATTAAGAGCTGCACCGCGTTCAGCGATGAGCATATCTAGAAATGCCTCAACCGTACCTGGAAGCGGTGCTTTTGGCATTCTTGGACGACCTGGACGAGCCATGAATTTTTTCTCCCTATTGTTGAACCCTAGTTCCTTATCACCATACGATGTCATAAAATCGCATTCTACCGAAAAAAGCAAGATTAATATGTGAAAATCGATTTTTTATATTTCATGTCTTTGAGTTTATAATTTAATAACTTTCTTAACCACATGAAATCAATTGTTTTTCTCATATACATCCTTGCCTTGTTCGCTCTTAACTTAAAAACACCTAAAAAAAATGATTTTCAAGTATATTTATCAAAATTATCCAATTTATCAAAAACGACTCGGAATAAACTGATTCGGCGCAGACGATATAAAGGAAACCTTTCGAAATAGATTAGAAGCAAATATCAGGACTCCTTTTTCATAAGCGTAGAGGCATCGACTGGTTTCTCAACCATATTTTGCGCTACGGGTACATCCCATACCGCTAGAACTACAAAGCCTGCCGCAGACGCTATACATGCCAGTAAAATAAGTGAAGAAAGTAGTTTCGATATCATAATTTTTATTTCCCTTGCTTCAAAATGTCACTCTGAAGTTTAGAGTAATTCCAGAGGCAGGAAAAGAAAACCGACATAATTTCTTTTCACTATCTAAAATTGAGTATGTCCTGAGTTCTTGTTTATACATAACTTATGATGTCGCGTCAACAATTATTTCTGAACCCTAATTTAAAAGCGCAATTTATAGTTGTTCCTGAATTTATTGATAGGAATTTTCTTTACGCCATGCCGCCCCCTCATTGTCACCCCCGACTCGTTCGGGGGTCTAAAAGCGCGTCTTATGATGAAAATAGGGTCATAGTGACGGCTGGACAGCCTTTATGGATGCCGGAACAAGTCCGGCGTGATGGAAAAGGTATAGTTATTTTTTCAAATGATTATATTTCCGAACCAATTATGGCTGACCATAACGTCTAACAGAGTACTAAATCATTCCTGATTTTTCGCTAAAGACTTCATAATGCGCTTGATTTCAAATTCCTTGATTGTGTCATAATATTTGAGTGCCATAGCCAATGCACGCTGATCGACTATCCTGTCGCCAGTGCTGATCCCCCGACTAAGAAGAAATATTGAGGCGAACTCCGATTTCATCATCCCTATCGACCGGCAGGCCAACGCAAAAGACTTTCCTTCCTCTTTCTGAAGCAGCTTCATGACTGCTTCCGGCGTAAAGTTGATCTTCGTGGCGAATAAAGCAATAAAGAAAGAAATCTGGCTACGACGGAGGGTTTTAATCATAAGATCCGGAGAAATTTCGTCCCTTTCCATGAAGCGTCCGGCCAACGCTATCATTTCAGGAGTAACCTTCCGCGATCCTTTTACTTCCTGACTTAGTTCTTCGACAAGAGACTCCAGAGCGGTTTCGATTACCGCTATAGGCAGATTGAACCGTTCGGTGATTTCTCTCCGTAGGTACTGTGAAGCACATGTGTAAAGACCAACTGCCAGATCACCATCAATTTCCGGGCGGCGTAGCAGCGATGCCTGCAACTCTTCAGATTTCAAGGAAACCTTAATCAGCTTTTTGAGGCAGTTTTTTTGCAGTACAACACGCTGGTTATCGATCAGACTGAGAATGGTTTTTGGATTCCCGGTGTCGATCAACCGATCCGTGACAACGGAGCCAATCTTTTCGCGTTTAGCGATAGAATCCCAATAATCTTCGTCTTTCGATGCGATAATATAAATCAAGTCAACATCGCTTAAAACAGGACTGTGCTGCAAAATAGGTCTGGCAACTGATATGGTGTCATTGGCGAGATATATAATAACATCTGATGGGACGTTGCTAAGGACTGACAGTCTTTCAGCAAGTGCTTCCCGCAGATCAATCTCAGCCTGACGAATCAGGTTGAGCATAATCTCACTGGTTAGAGCCTGTTCCGCTTTGCTTAGCTTCTTTTCATCGAAAAACTGTGCAACCGCATTCGCCAGCCGGAATTTGCCCATTTCCGTTGTATCTTGCGCGTATTGTAATAACTGTTTTGAGTCCAAAATATTAACCTCAAGTGCCTGTTCTTCCAGATTGTTATTTTTATCACCCATTTATAAATCCCTCATCAAGATTTATTCAATTGTATAAAAGTTATGTTAAAATTGACTTAATTTTTACGAACAGTCCTTGAAAGTAAATAAAAACAAAAAAATTCTTGCAGAATTATCAGTTTTTATGCTATAAATTCATCAAATCCCAGATATAGACAATAAAGGGTGGACTCTAATAAATTAGAGTCCGCCCTTTCTCTTGGGAAAATTAAGAGTACAGGAATGAACAAAACGCCACTGATTAAAAAAATAGAACATATCCTCACTCCCGTCGTTGAATCGATGGGGTTTGAGATCGTGCGCATTTTAATGACTGGCAGCGGAAGACCTACCTTACAAATTATGGCGGAACGCGCTGATGGCACCATCACGGTCGATGAATGTGGAAAGCTCAGTCAGGCTATTTCTACGGTGTTGGACGTTGAGAATGTCCTTGAGAATTCTTCCTATTATCTCGAAGTAGGCTCTCCGGGACTTGACCGTCCGCTAACTCGCTTAAAGGATTTTGAGCGTTACGCTGGCATGGAAGCACGCATCGAGATCTCTCCCGCCATAGGGGATTGCAAGCGTTTTAATGGGCTTCTGAAAGGCGTAATGGATGATTGCATCATGATTTCTACCGAAGAAGGCGACAAGGAAATTCCCTTCTCTTTTATCGAGAAAGCGAAACTGGTACTAACAGAAGATTTGCTGAAACAAACACAGAAAAAGGTTAATTAGGAAAATGGGAAAAATATAATGCAGGAATTAATTCAAGTTGCAGACGCAGTAGCACGTGAAAAAAACATCGACCGCGAAATAGTGGTTTCTGCGATGGAAGAAGCCATACAAAAGGCAGGGTGTTCCAAATACGGCTACGACCACGATATTCGCGCACAGATCGACCGCTCAACGGGCGAAATCTCGCTTTTCCGATATCGTAATGTAGTTGAGGAATTCAATCCCGAAACGCCAGAGCTGGAAACGCAGCAAATACTTTTAAAGCAGGCAAAGAAAATAAAATCAGACGTTCAGCTCGGTGAACATATCATTGACAAACTTCCGCCGCTAGATTTCGGACGCATCGCCGCACAAACCGCGAAACAGGTCATCTTCCAAAAGGTACGTGATGCTGAACGAGAACGTCAGTTCGAGGAATACAAGGATCGCATCGGCGAGATCGTCAGCGGCACCGTGAAGCGTGTTGAGTACGGCAATGTTACCGTCGATCTAGGTCGTGGCGAAGCTTTCCTCCGTCGCAACGATGCTTTGCCACGCGAACATTTCAAAAACGGAGAACGCGTTCGCGCATATATCTACGATGTACGCCAAGAAGCTCGTGGTCCGCAAGTGTTTCTGTCCCGCACACATGCAGATTTTCTAGCGAAATTGTTTAGGCAGGAAGTGCCGGAAATTTATGACGGCATTATTGAGATCAAGGCCGTTGCTCGCGATCCGGGCAGCCGTGCTAAAATTGCTGTCATTTCGAACGATTCATCAATCGATCCTGTTGGTGCCTGCGTTGGAATGCGCGGTAGTCGTGTTCAGGCAGTCGTTGGCGAACTACAAGGCGAAAAAATCGACATCATTCCGTGGACGCAGGATACAGCGACATTCGTCGTTAACGCACTTGCTCCAGCTGAAGTTACAAAAGTTGTAATGGATGAGGATAGTCGCCGTTTGGATGTAGTAGTTCCAGACGACCAGTTAAGCCTTGCCATTGGAAGGCGTGGTCAGAACGTACGTCTGGCAACACAGCTTTCCGGCTGGAACATCGACATCATGACCGAAGCCGAAGAATCCGAACGCCGCCAGACAGAACTTAAAACATGTTCTGCACTCTTCATCGAAGCAATGGATGTGGACGAAGTAATTGCGCACCTTCTGGTCGTCGAAGGTTTTTCTTCCATCGAAGACATCGTTGAAACATCCAACGAGGAACTCGGCAGGATCGAGGGCTTCGACATTGACGTTGCAACGGAATTGAAAAATCGTGCAGCCAGCTTTCTTAAAATCAAAAAAGTAGCTTTTGAAAAACGCGCCGCCGAAATTGGCATCAGCAAGGAGTTGGCTGATGTCAAGGGGCTGACTCAAGATATGATCCTCTCCCTCGGAGAGAAAAACATCAAGAAAATGGATGATCTAGGCGACCTAGCCAGTGATGAGTTACGTGAGCTAGTCGGCGATGACAAACTGAGCGAATCACAAGCCAACGAGATTATTATGGCTGCGCGAGCAAGCTGGTTTCAAGATGACGACAAGATAGATGACAACAATACAATCGTTAGCAACGGTTAAGAAGCACGGAAGGTAAAAACACTCAGATGACAGACAAAACCGATAACGACAGCAAGAAACTGAGCCTGTCCGGGAAAGGCACGCTCAGCCTAAAGTCTCCTCTGGGAGCAGGTGCTGGACGCAATAACGTAGCAACGGGAAGATTTTCAAGGCCAATTGCCGTGGAGATCAGGAAAAAGCGTGGTGTCCATGCCAAAATGGCGGCGAAATCTCGTGCGGAAGAAGCATTCGATGACTTGCACCTAACAGAAGCCGAACGCGAAGCCCGCATTCGCGCTCTGCAACAGGCTCAGCAAACCTCAAAGGAGACATCGACCCCCCTCTACCAAACTAAAATTGTGGTCAAAGGCCATGAAGAAGAGGAAGGCTCTGCTGATGAGACCGCTTCCGCAGAAAGTCTCCGTGAACAGGAAATTGCGAAGCTCAAGCAAATCAATGAAGCTACCGAGACAGAACGTCGCCGTCAGGAAGAATCCTCTCCACGAAATATACCGGCAGCAAACCCAACCGTCATCGCTCCTCCAGCCGACAAAAAGCCAACAGGTCGCAAAGTTGATTTCTATGGTCGCACTATTGCGGATACAGGAAACGATGCAGATGGAGCTCTCAAAAAACGTCCTGGCTCCCGAACAAACGAAGCACGTCGTAGAAGCAATAGCAAACTAACTGTCCATCAGGTCATTAATAATGGCTTCGGCGAACGCGAGAGTCGCACACCAAGTATGGCTGCACAGCGTCGCGCTCGCGCTCGAGTGCGAGCAAAACAGGCAGCTTTCACGCAAGAAAAAGTAAAGCAGTTCCGCGAAGTTGTAATTCCTGAAGTGATTACCGTACAGGAGCTTGCCAACCGCATGACCGAGCGTGTGGGGGATGTCGTGAAAAAGCTTATGGCTCTGGATATTATGGCTACTGGCAACCAGACCATCGATGCCGACACTGCTGAACTGATAGTTCATGAATTCGGGCACACAGTGAAGCGCGTCATGGAATCCGATATTGAACTTGGTATACATAGTGTCGAGGACAAAGAGGAAAACCTGAAGAGCCGTCCGCCCGTTGTGACGATTATGGGGCACGTTGATCACGGTAAGACATCTCTCTTGGATGCTATCCGTCTAACAAACGTCGTTGCCCGTGAATCTGGAGGCATCACTCAGCACATTGGTGCTTATCAGATACAGACGAAAACAGGCAAGCAAATTACTTTTATTGACACTCCAGGTCACTCTGCTTTTACTGATATGCGAGCTCGTGGTGCCGACGTAACTGATATTGTCATTCTTGTTGTGGCTGCCGACGATAGCGTAATGCCGCAAACAATCGAGGCCATCAGTCACACCAAAGCTGCGAAAAAACCGATGATAATCGCCATCAACAAATGCGATCTGTCGGGCGCAAATACTGACAAGGTTCGTCAAGAGCTTTTGCAACATGAAGTCATAGTTGAGCAGATGGGCGGCGACTGCCAATGTATCGAAGTCTCGGCCAAAACAAAAAAAGGTCTTGATAATCTGGAAGAGGCAATCCTGCTACAATCAGAAATTCTAAACCTCCGTGCCAATCCGGATCGTACCGCCATTGGCTCCGTAATCGAATCTCGCATGGAGCAAGGTAAAGGCTCCATCGCTACCATCCTTGTCCAGAATGGAACACTCAAGCAAGGGGATATATTCGTAGTCGGCTCTGAAACTGGTCGCGTTCGTGCTCTCATTAATGATCGAGGGCAGCAAGTGAAAGAAGCACTCCCGGGGCAACCTATCGAAATTCTTGGAATAAACGGAATACCGGAAGCCGGAGATGATTTCGCAGTTGTGGAGGACGAAGCAAAAGCTAGAGGAATCGCTGAATTTCGAGCCAGAAAAAAGCGTGACCTTCTGGTCATCAAGACTAAGTGTGCTCGTCCACTTGACCAGATGATTAGTGAAATTCAGGCGGGCGTAGCCAAAGACCTGCCAGTCGTAATCAAGGGAGACGTACATGGTTCGGTGGAAGCCATCGTCAGTGCTATCAACAAGCTCACGGAGGACAACAAGGAAGTCCGCGTGCAGATACTGCATTCAGGCGTTGGTGCCATTACGGAGTCCGATGTTACTTTGGCGAACGCATCCAAAGCACTGGTTATCGGATTTAACGTCCGCGCCAATCCTCAGGCGCGTGATCTCGCAAAGCGGGATGGCGTACAGATAAGTTATTACTCCATCATTTATGAAGTCATCGACGAAGTAAAATCCCTTCTCAGCGGGCTGCTCTCTCCGTCCATCAAGGAGAAATTTATCGGATATGCTGAAATTCGCAAAGTTTTTAATGTCAGCAAGCTCGGCAAGATCGCCGGATGTTTCGTCACGGAGGGGGTTGTCAAGCGCGGTTCCAAAGTACGACTATTGCGCGATAATGTAGTCATCCACGAGGGAACTCTCAAAACGTTAAAACGCTTCAAAGACGAAGTCCGTGATGTGCAAAAGGGATACGAATGTGGGATGGCTTTCGACAATTATGACGACATCAAGGAAGGTGACATGATCGAAGCCTTCGAAATGGAAATTACAGAACGTCAACTGGATTGACAGCATATAACATGAAAAAACCCATACCCCATGACGGTCGAGCACCTCCGGGACAGCGACAATTGCGCGTTGCCGAACAAGTCCGCCATCTTCTCGCGGAAATCTTGCAACGTGAGCATTTTTATGATCCAGAACTTCTGAATGCGAACGTGATTACTGTTACCTCCGTTGAAATAGGTCGCGACTTAAAGCACGCCACCGCTTTCGTTATGCCCCTTGGAGGCAAAAATGCAGACACATTTCTTGATGCCCTTAACCGCGCCGCCGGATTTTTCAGGAGTGCTCTTGCGAGCCGCATGAATCTCCGCTACACCCCGAAAGTTACATTTAAACTTGATCATAGCTTTGATAAAGCCGAACAAATCGAAAAACTTATACGTCAAGAAAAAGTGCAAAAAGATGTGATAAAAAAAGATTAGCTACCTTTAGACATGGTTATATAAATGAAGGAGATGAAAAATGCCCTCATTGAAGCGTTATCGTAAGACAAAAATCATCGCAACACTGGGACCTGCTTCTTCAACACGGGAGATAATCGGCAATCTGTTTAAGTCCGGCGTGGATGTCTTTCGTCTGAACTTCAGCCATGGCACACATGAGGATCACCGGAAGCGCATCTCCATCATTCGAGAGATTGAAAAGGAGAGGAACAGGCCTATCGGCGTGTTCGCAGATATGCAAGGGCCAAAACTGCGCCTCGGCACTTTTAAAAACGGCGAAATTTCTATTAAAAAAGGGATGCGGATCATTCTCGATTCAAATCCAGAGCCGGGAGACGAACGACGAGTCTACCTGCCGCATCCTGAAATTCTGGAAGCCCTGCAAGAAGGCTCCGACATTCTATTGGATGACGGAAATGTGCATTTGCGCGTTATTAAGAAAGGCTCTGATTTCATCGAAACTGAAGTTATCGCTGGAAAAAAGCTGATGAACCGCAAGGGAGTCAATCTGCCAAACGTGATTCTGAAAGTATCGTCCCTAACTGATAAAGACCGCATCGACCTCGAAGCTGCGATCGATATGGGCGCGGACTGGATCGCTCTTTCTTTTGTGCAGCGTCCTGAAGATGTCGAGGAAGCTCGTGCGCTTATCGGTATCCGCGCAAAGATTATCGTAAAAATAGAAAAGCCTTCCGCCCTCGAAAGCCTTGATGAAATCATCGATATTTCGGATGCAGTGATGGTGGCACGTGGTGATCTGGGAGTTGAAATTCCGGCAGAGAGTGTACCAAGCGTCCAGAAACGTATTGTGCGGGTTTGCCGGAAGGCAGGCAAACCGGTAATTATCGCGACACAAATGCTGGAATCAATGACTTCCAGCCCAAGACCAACACGAGCAGAAGCCTCTGATGTAGCAACGGCAATTTACGATGGCACTGATGCCGTGATGCTCTCAGCGGAAACCGCCGCCGGAGAATATCCAATCGAAGCTGTAGAAATCATGGACAAGATCGCCGCAGATGTGGAGAAAGACCATATTTATCGCAAGATCATGGATGCGGAACATCCCGATCCCGGAGAGACCTCACCGGAAGCAATCACATCAGCGGCCTACTGGGTAGCCATGACGCTGTCGGCTGCTGCCATCGTTAATTACACGACATCAGGCTCGACGACACTTCGCACAGCGCGGGAACGTCCCTCGGTTCCTATCCTATGTCTAACAGAAAACATGATTGTGGCGCGGAGACTACAGCTTTCCTATGGCGTGCATTCTGTACATACCAAGGATGTCGAGAGTTTCAGCGATATGGTCAAAAAAGCTTGCCGCATCTCGTTGGAGCATAACATTGCGCAAAAAGGCCAGCGTCTCGTCATTACAGCCGGTGTTCCATTCGGGACACCCGGATCAACCAATATTCTCCGCGTGGCATGGGTGGAATAGTACGAGATTCTAACTTTTGTCGGGATAACACATTCTTCTGTGTTCTCTGCGCGCTCTGTAGTTCAAAACTGCCGTCATAGAGACTTTCTTTTCATCATAAGACGTGCGGAACCATAACAAATCACGCTTGGTGTCGCCACCAGCTTGTGCTGTTGATAGAGAAGATGGGCTGATAACGTTTGACAGAGGCTACGGTCTCTACCTTCCTGTCTTGGTTGTCCAACACGAAGTCGCCGGAATCGGAATACACAATCAGAATCGCGTGCGCCACATTTTTGAATGTGTCCTGCACAACGGCGATACGCAACTGATCTGTTGAAAAACCTAGCGCGCGTAAGGAGGCATATTTCGCAATCGCAAAATCCTCACAGTCTCCTCCACGGCTTAAGAATTCCCCCGGCGTTGCCCAGTAGTCGGACTTGTTATAGTTATCAATGTCCTCGATATAGGTAACTTTGTTGAGGAAATCATTGATGCCCTCGATCTGCTCCTGTCTGGATTTATCTCTCAACTCCTGAATTTGCGCCTTCCACATCATAACGCGAGGGGAAGACACCGTCTGCGTTTTCATCTGATCCTCAAAGCGTCCTATCATCTCTGTCCATTTTCTGAAGGCACTAATGTCATCGGAACGGATTTCCCGTGTACCGAAAAGTTCAGGGTATTGCCGAGGCGTATGAGCATATTTGTTAGCAGACGGAACTGTTGTTGAAGCCATCATAAACTGAACGGCGGTGACATCCTTTATATTGGCGCTTAATTCCTCCGCTAAGCTAGGAGACGGAATCACAGTCTGCATAAGCAAAGTAATTCCGGCGGTGGAAAGTTTGATGCACCATTGTTCGGTAAGCTTCTGATATAACTGAACTGTCGTAATAGAACCCTGACGGATCAGGATTTTTCCTAATTTCTCGTTCGTTTTTTCCTGTTCGAGAAGAGCGGTTCGAAGATGTAAGGGTTTGATAAGCTCGCTCGCAATCAGAAGATCGCCTAACTTGCAGCTTCTAACCGCTTGAGCAAAGGCTCTGAAAAAACTGCTCCTTGATGCAGATACCGGAGCTGTTTCTGATCCGCTATAATCAAGGCTTCGAAACATAACTTACTGCACTCCTTAACTGTTATGTCTTTTTAGACTTTAGTTTTGCTTTGAAACGTACTTTAAACACTATTATTATGCTTAATAGTTAACAAAATATGAAAATTATAAAAAATATAGGATAAATTTTACATTGCAACAATTTATGTAATCATGATAAAAGAATAGTGATGGTGACTTTTCACCAAAAAAGAGGTTTAAATGTCTGAAAAATATACACTTTTTGAAGATTTAAGCACCCTTCAGAATGCCCGTGTCCTGTGCATCGGGGATGTTATGATGGATAGATTTATTTATGGCTCAATTGAGCGAATTTCTCCAGAAGCACCGATTCCCGTTTTATTAACAAAGCGTGAGAAACACACT
>JAGLRU010000414.1 GCA_023136145.1 Alphaproteobacteria bacterium | reverse complement strand
TAAATAACGCAACGAAATATCACACTTAAGCTTACCTAGCATCTTATTTCTCCTAAAATATATTGCTTGACTTGTCATTATGTTATCACAGCGATATCAACTAATCCACCATAAAAAAGGCGACTCTTTACGGAAACTAAATATCAATATCCCGTGCGAATTCAGCGTTTTCTTGAATAAATTCAAAACGGGCTTCCGGGTTTTTACCCATCAAACGATCTATCAGTTGCGCAGTTCCGCTCTCTGCTTTTTTGAATGTATCACCGCTGCGTTCAGATTCCGGCAACACTACACGAAGCAAACCACGCTTGCTCATATCCATCGTGGTTTCCTTAAGCTGAGAGGCAGGCATCTCGCCCAAACCTTTGAATCTACTCATTTCTACCTTTTTCCTACCCTTAAAGACCGTTTTCATCAGTTCTTCTTTGTGGGCATCGTCACGGGCATAGACGCTTTCTCCGCCAGCACTCAGGCGGTAAAGCGGAGGTAAAGCCAGATATAAAGCTCCTCTCTGGATCAGTCCGCGCATCTCTTTATAAAACAGTGTGATAAGCAAAGAAGCGATATGCGCTCCGTCCACGTCAGCATCGGTCATAATGATTACGCGTTCATAGCGCAATTTATCCAGATTGAAATTCTTTCCAGTACCGCAACCGAGCGCAAGAATCAAATCCGATATTTCATGATTGGCGCGGATTTTTTCGGGAGTCGCGCTTGCCACGTTTAGAACCTTACCGCGCAAGGGTAGAATAGCCTGCAACTCGCGGTTTCTCGCCTGTTTAGCGGAACCGCCGGCAGAATCTCCCTCAACAATAAATATTTCAGTGCCTTCTGACGTTTTCTTACTGCAATCTGAAAGCTTTCCGGGGAGACGCAGCTTACGCGTAGCCGACTTCCGTGATGTTTCCTGCGCAGATTTTGCGCGTCGACGTTCCTCCGCCACGTTAATCAGATAATCCAATAGATATTTTCCGGAGGCCGTATCTCCCGTCAGCCAATGCTCGAAGTTATCCTTCACCGCGTTTTCGGTTAACCGTGTTGCCTGTATGGAGGTTAGTTTTTCTTTGGTTTGTCCCTGAAACTGAGGTTCACGCATAAAGATGGACAGCAATACCGTCGCCGAGCCAAGGATGTCGTCCGGCGTTAGAATGCCAGCTTTTTTATTGCCAGACATATCGGCATAGTTTTTCAGACCCTTAGACAATGCAGAGCGCAGACCTTGAACGTGCGTTCCGCCCTCAGGTGTCGGGATGGTGTTGCAATAAGAGCTAAGAAAGCCATTGTTTTCTTCTTCCGTCCAAGCTAT
>JAGLRU010000413.1 GCA_023136145.1 Alphaproteobacteria bacterium | reverse complement strand
GCGTGACCGGGGCAATCAACGTGCGCGTAATGACGTACTTTCGTTTCATACTCAACATGCGCAGTTGAGATTGTAATACCACGAGAACGCTCTTCCGGCGTTTTGTCGATCTGGTCATACGACGTAAACGTCGCACTACTAGAATCCGCGCCCTCGGAAAGAACCTTGGTTATCGCCGCCGTCAAAGTAGTTTTGCCATGATCAACGTGACCAATGGTACCGATGTTAACGTGGGGTTTATTTCTTTCAAACTTACTTTTTGCCATTTCACTATTTCCTTCTTTTAGTTAGTTAGATTTTAAAAATTCGATTTCCATCCGTCTCTATTCAAGCCATTTTTGCCTTCACTTCATCAGCGATAACCTGTGGCACCTGACTGTAATGGTGAAACTCCATACTGTATTGTGCGCGACCCTGACTCATAGAGCGAAGAGTGTTGATGTAACCAAACATATTAGCCAGAGGAACCATCGCTGTGACAACACGAGCATTGCCTCGACTGTCCATACTGTCAACCTGTCCACGACGACTGTTCAGATCGCCGATCACGTCTCCCATATAGTCTTCAGGAGTGACGACCTCTACCGCCATAACTGGCTCCAGAAGTACAGGCTTGCACTTAGGAATTCCTTCGCGGAAAGCAGCGCGTGCGGCAATTTCGAACGCAAGCGCGGACGAATCCACATCATGGTAAGCACCATCGTAAAGAGTAACCTTGAAATCAATGCAGGGAAATCCAGCAACAACACCAGTCTCTTTTTGAGCCGTCAAGCCCTTTTCAACGCCGGGAATAAATTCCTTAGGTACGACACCGCCGGTAATCTTTTCATTAAAAATAAAGCCAGAACCAACTTCACCCGGTTCAAAACGGAGAATCACGCGGGCAAATTGGCCAGAGCCGCCACTCTGCTTCTTGTGGGTGTAATCAATCTCGCCCATCTGAGTGATAGTTTCACGATATGCCACCTGCGGAGCACCGATATTCGCTTCCACCTTAAACTCACGTTTCATACGATCAACGATGATATCAAGGTGCAACTCACCCATCCCCTTAATGATAGTCTGACCGCTTTCATGATCGACCGACACACGGAATGAAGGATCCTCAGCAGCGAGACGCTGCAAAGCGACCCCCATTTTCTCCTGATCGGCCTTTGTCTTAGGCTCAACCGCAATCATAATGACCGGCTCAGGGAATTCCATCTTCTCCAGAATGATTGGATTGTCTGAATCGCAAAGCGTCTCTCCAGTCGTGGTGTCTTTCATACCAACCAGCGCAACGATGTCTCCAGCAGAAGCAGTCTTGAGTTCCTCGCGACTGTTGGCGTGCATCAGCAGCATCCGTCCAACTCGCTCCTTCTTGTCCTTGTTGGAATTAACCACATAAGAGCCACTCTCCAGAGTTCCGGAATAAACGCGCATAAAAGTCAAAGAACCAACGAACGGATCGTTCATGATCTTAAAGCCAAGACCAGAGAAAGGCTCTTTCTCGTCTGGTTTGCGCCAGATTTCCTCATCCGTATCTGGATTAACACCCTTGACAGCACCTACATCAAGGGGGGACGGCAGATAATCTACAACTGCATCCAACAAAGTCTGAACACCTTTGTTCTTAAACGCCGCGCCACACAGAACAGGCACAAATTTATAAATGATAGTTCCCTTGCGGATACATTTTTTAAGAGTCGCTATATCCGGTTCCTTACCTTCCAGATAATCAGCCAGCGCCTTATCATCCATCTCGACTGCCAGTTCGATCATTTTGGTACGATATTCTTTGGCTTTTTCCAGCATATCTGAAGGAATATCCATTTCACTGAATTCGGCACCAAGAGCCTCATCATTCCAAACAATAGCTTTCATCTTCAGTAGATCAACTAGCCCGATATGCTCGGATTCAGTGCCTATCGGCAACTGAATGACCAGTGGAACCGCACCCAAACGGTCAACAATCATATCCACAGTACGATAAAAATTCGCACCAATACGATCCATCTTATTAACAAAGCATATACGCGGAACATGATATTTATCAGCTTGACGCCAGACAGTTTCAGATTGCGGCTCAACACCAGCAACTGAGTCGAACACCGTCACAGTACCATCAAGAACTCGCAAAGCACGTTCAACTTCAATCGTGAAATCTACGTGACCGGGCGTATCAATGATATTGATGCGATGATCTTTCCAGTAACAAGTCGTCGCAGCAGACGTAATAGTAATCCCGCGCTCTTGCTCCTGCTCCATCCAATCCATAGCTGCAGCACCGTCATGCACTTCACCAATTTTATGTGACTTACCAGTATAATACAGAATGCGCTCAGTCGTTGTCGTTTTACCGGCATCAATATGAGCCATGATGCCGATATTACGATAGTGATCCAACGGAATTTTTTTAATGTCAGCCATATTGTCCTGCGCTCTCTATTATCTCTATCTCTACCAGCGAAAATGAGCAAAAGCCTTGTTCGCTTCAGCCATTTTAAGTGTATTTTCCCATTCCTTAATCGCTGAGCCTCGATCATTATGTGCATCCATCAGCTCACCGGCAAGCTTCTGCTCCATTGTCTTCTCAGAGCGTTTCTCCGCCGCCCTTTTCAGCCAACGCATTGCCACGGCTTGCGCACGCACCGGACGCACTTCCACTGGAACCTGATAGGTAGCACCACCAACGCGACGGGACTTAACCTCAACTGAAGGCTTCAGCTTGTCTAGCACTTCTTGAAAGAACACGATCGGATCCATTTTAGTTTTGGAAGCTACTATCTCCAGAGCACCATAAACGATTCTCTCGGCTACAGACTTCTTGCCAGATTCCATGATGCAATTCATGAACTTCGCAAGAACCAGATTTCCGAATCTGGGATCCGGCAAGATTTCGCGTTTTTTTGCTGCGTGACGACGTGACATTTTTTCAAAACCCTCTTACTTCGGTCTCTTCGCGCCATAACGGGAGCGAGACTGTTTGCGCTTATCAACACCCTGAGTGTCAAGAGCACCGCGAATAACTTTATAACGGACACCCGGCAAATCCTTCACACGACCACCACGCACAAGAACAACAGAGTGTTCCTGCAGGTTATGACCGATTCCGGGGATATAACATATAGCTTCGCAACCATTCGTCATACGAACACGCGCGACCTTGCGCAGCGCCGAATTCGGCTTTTTCGGGGTCGTGGTATAAACGCGTGTACAAACAGCGCGCTTCTGAGGATTCCCCCCCAGATCTGCGTTTTTCTTTTTCTTGACCTGCGACTTGCGGCCTTTACGTATAAGCTGGTTATAGGTTGGCATCGATAACCCTTCTTCTTTTGCTACAACTATTCAACAATCCCGCATACATGTTCCGTATACGGAACACGCCTAAATTCTTTTGCCTACGAGGATGGATCAGAGAGAAACAAAACCCGTCGGCGCTTTAAAACATACGCGACAGGCTCCTGACTTTTGTCAGCCCACTTTCACTTTTCCCGTGAAAGCATCGGTTAAAACCGGACTGCGTCTAGACAAAGACCATCTACCACCAGTCCACCCTTTAGAGCGTGAGCAATGTATCACACGAAAAAACTTCGTCAAGTATTCTCAGCGTTTTTTCCAATATTTATGATTATATCTTCACAAACGCTTCCACCATGTCTCTAAAAAGCAGCATAAGTACGTTATTTCATGTTAATCATATCCACAATATAACAAATGATTTGTATTATCGACTCCACACACCACCTGAAAAACGACCCTTCGCTAGGCTCTATCAACCCAGTCAAAGGATATTTTTCGACTCCAATACGGTGTCAACTTCAGCCACAAGATTTGTCCATTATGCCAAAAAAACTATAAAAATAAGAATCTTGAAAGAATTCAAAGATTTATATTTTTTAAATCCTTTATTGCTATAATGAACGATGCCCACCTTTTTTCAGCAGGAGAATAAAAATATGCAGACTTCCCATCTCAACGCACTCAATGAGAAACATGAAAAACTGGAACAAAGCATTCACGAAGAAACTACCCACCCGGCACGCAATACCGTGCTGATTGAGAGGCTAAAGAAGGAAAAACTGCATCTTAAGGAAAAAATAGAGCACGTTAAAAAAACATGTAAGTAGTGCCGGCTTTTATCCCGCTTTCTCCGGTAGAAGCTTTCTAAAAACATCCGTCACCGGCACTGATTCTAAGGTATCTGCTTGAAGGCATTGCACCGACTTTCCGACTGGCGCGGATTGTTCGGGGCTGGAAGCTTTTTTGCAGAACAAAACCACAGTTGGACATCCTGCCAAAGCCGCCAGATGCGTCGGCCCTGTATCATTGCCGACGGCACCTGCGGCAAGACGCGCAAGAGTAGCGATGTCATACAATGATGTCTTTTCGGAAAGGTCGATAATACGAGGGCAGGCTTTTATTATGCTGGAGATCACATCCGTCTCCATTTTTGAGCCGATCACGGCAACATCATATCCATCTCTAATCAACCTTAGTCCAAGTGCGGCATAGCGTATGGCTGGCCAGCGTTTTTCTGGACGCAATGGTGCCGAGCCGGGGATAAGCAGGATATATGGATTCTTCAGTCCAAATGAGTCTGTGTCCGATTGCATCCATGAAATATCTGGGAGATTTACGTCCAATCCCGCGACCTTCAGAATTTCCTGATGACGTGTGAATGCGTGAAGGCTGCGCCAGTCTGGATTGGCATAAAATAAAGGTGTTCCAGCGATTACCCCTGACCATTCCGGCTTTTTCAGGAACAAACGGTAATAAACGCCCGTACGATCATTTAGTTGCAAATCATAGACACGCGCAAAGTAACCTGCATTAAACTTACTGAACAAGAAATACCATTGGCGGATGTCATAAAATTTCGGACGATTATCAATGATTATATCGTTAAAATACCCGCTTCGCTCAGCAATTTCTAGAAAAGGCTTGGTGGTTAGCAGGGTGATATGCGCGTCCTTGTGATAGCCTCGAATCGCCTCCATTGCCCCTAGCGATAGTATAAAATCCCCCAAAGCACTGAGTTTAATAACAAG
>JAGLRU010000412.1 GCA_023136145.1 Alphaproteobacteria bacterium | reverse complement strand
GATTCTTAATACGAAGTACTATATAAAAACTTTCTTGGCATCTTGGCGTTTTATTTCCTTGATATTAACACTGCCCGCAACAACCGCCACAGCCGGATTTTTCCGCAGGACAACCAACTTTTTCCGCAGAAAGAGACGTCCATACACTAGAAGCTATATTCCTGAAAGTCTCACTGATAACGTGATCTTTTTTCGCGGAAACAAGAGGCGTTCCAATATCGGCAGCGGCACGCACTTCCGAATTCAGAGGGATTTCGCCCAGAAATTCAATGTTCATTTTTTGCGCGGCAGCACGCACTTTTCCATGATCGAAAATATCTTCACGATGACCACAACTGGAGCAGATGTGATAGCTCATATTTTCGATCAACCCCAACACAGGCACATTTACTTTCTGGAACATCATCATCCCTTTTTTTGCTTCGCTAAGCGCGACATCTTGAGGAGTAGAGACGATTACAACACCAGAGAGTAAAACGTTTTGCACAATGCTAAGGTGCGCATCGCCAGTTCCCGGAGGCATATCTATAACCAGCACATCCAAATCACCCCATTCTATATCACGCAAAAGCTGCTGGATCGCGCCATGCACCATCGGCCCACGCCAAAGAACAGGGGAAATTTCATCCATGAAAAATCCTATAGACATGACTTTCAGACCATGCGCCGTCGGTGGCACAACCATGTCATCCTCATTCGCATCGGGACGAGGACGAACACCCATCATGCGTGGTTGCGAAGCACCGTAAATATCAGCATCCAGTAACCCGGTTTTCTTGCCCATCTCAACGAAGGCTAGTGCAAGATTGGCGGCGATAGTGGATTTACCGACCCCCCCCTTTCCGGAAGCCACCGCAATAATATGCTTTACTTGCGGCGCAACAGGACGCTTGGAAATATCATTCACAGGCTGTTGTGGTGAAGACGGTTTTTTTTCCGCAGTCAGCACCGCCAGCACTGATGTCACTTCCGGCATTTTTTCCACAACCTCCTGCGCCGCCTGTCGGACAGACTCCATTTCTTTTTCCTGCGCAGGATTGATTTTGATGGAAAAGACAACCTTTCCTTCTTCTATTAGAATATCAGAGACCATGCAAAGACTGACGATATCGCCACCAGTAACAGGGGATCTTATGGATTTTAATTGCTCAAGAACGCTATCGGATGTCAAAGATGTCATTTTTTACATTTTCTTTATGTGTGTGAGTGTACTAAGATGTCCACCGTACCTGTTTCATAAAGGCAGAACAAGGATGGAAATCTATGGCGTGGGATGATGATAATTTGAAAAAAGGCCCTTGGGGATCAACAGGCTCAGGCAAAGGCGAAAAATCAGAGAGGCCTTCCTCTGGCGGGGATGAGCCGGATCTGGAGGCTCTGTTGCGTCAGGCACATGACAGATTCGGAAATATATTCAATTCCAAATCCCCCGGAGATGGATTTAAAGGTATAGGTATTATTTTCATATTGATACTAGCCTTATGGCTTGGCACTGGTTTTTACAGAGTCTTGCCGGGAGAAAACGCCGTTATCCAGACTTTCGGGAAATGGACAAGCACGCGTGGGGAGTCCGGTCTCGGTTATCGCATCCCCTGGCCAGTACAAACGGTGACAAAAGTTGATGTCGCCTTTGACCGTCGCGTAATTATCGGTTTCCGCGAACGAACCACTGATGACATAAGAGATGTGTCTTCCGAAAGCGCGATGCTGACCGGAGATGAAAATATCGTTGATATTGATTTTGTCGTGATGTGGAAGATTGGAGATGCGAAGAAATACTTATTTGAAATTCGCGAACCCGAAAACACCGTCAAGAAAGTTGCCGAAAGCGCGATGCGGGAAATAATCGGACGTTCCCAAATTCAAAAAGCACTTACCGAAGGTCGAGCCGACATTGAGGTACGCAGCCGTGATCTGATGCAGCAAATGCTCGACGACTATCAATCCGGTATCATCATCAACAGCGTGCAACTATTGCGCGTAAATCCACCCTCATCCGTAGTTGATGCCTTCGATGATGTGCAACGCGCACGCACTGATAGAGAGCGCATCAAGAACGAGGCTGAGACCTACCGCAACGACATCGTGCCACGCGCACGAGGCGAGGCGCAAAAGCTGTTGCAAGACGCAGAAGCTTATAAAGAAGCCGTCCTGAGCAAAGCTAAGGGGGAGTCCGGACGATTCCTCTCCGTTTATCAGGCTTATGCGCTGGCCAAAGACGTGACAACCAAACGCATTTATATAGAAACCATGCAGCACATCATGAAGAATAGTAAAAAGGTGATCGTTGGTGATGGTAATGGAGGGACAATCCTTCCATACCTCTCACTCGATCAATTAAAAGGCAAATCTAAATAGCCGTAATTTTCAGGAGTCGCCATGTCCAAAAGTCATTCCGTATTACTGGTAGTCGCGTTATCAGCACTGCTGCTACTAGGGCAGTCGGTATTTATAGTAAAAGAGACACATCAAGCACTCGTACTCCAATTTGGTGATCCGGTTGAACAACACACAGCACCCGGACTGAAATTCAAGATTCCATTCATCCAGCAAATCACAGAGTTCGACAAGCGCGTTTTGGACTTGGATCCTCCGCCGGAGGAAGTCATCCTCGCGGATCAGAAAAGGCTGGTCGTGGACACATTCGCTCGTTATCGTATCAACAATATGCTGGAATTCTATAAATCACTCTCAACCGAGGCTCAGGCAAACACTCGCCTAAACAACATCGTCAATTCTACCTTACGTAGCGTCCTGGGGAACTCAACTCTCGCCGACCTCCTCTCAGAAAAACGAGCAGGGCTAATGGGAACGTTGAGACAGCAAGTCAACGAATCTGTCAAGCGCTTCGGGATTGAAATCGTAGACATCCGCATCGGACGCGCTGACTTGCCAGAGCAAACCAGTCAGGCAATTTATTCCCGTATGCGCACCGAGCGTCAGCGGGAAGCCGCCGAATTCCGCGCTCAAGGTCAAGAGCAAGCACAGGAAATCCGCTCCAAAGCAGATAAGGAGCGTACTGTACTTTTGGCAGAAGCCGAGCAACAATCACAACTCAGTCGCGGTAAAGGCGATGAAGGGGCGATCAAAATCTATGCCGAAGCGTTCAAGAAAGACCCTGAGTTTTACGCCTTCTACCGCACTATGGAGGCATACCGTGATAGCTTACCCGGAGAAAACACAACGCTTGTGCTATCTCCTGACAACGACTTTCTCAGTTACTTCAAGGATCAGTCCGGCAAACGATAGGAGTTTGTCATGACGGACTTTCTGACCGCGATTGGCCTGATGTTCGTGATGGAAGGGGTTTCTTACGCACTTTTCCCGGAAGGAATACGTAAAATGATGGAGCGGGTGATCATGATGCCTCAAGGTCATGTGCGCTTCGCAGGACTTACTCTGGCCGGGTTAGGATTCGTCATTATCGCTGTGATACGGAGCTTTTAAAAATGCTCCGTCAATATGAGCTGATAGACCGCATAAAAACTTACGATCCTGACGTAGACGAAGACCTTGTCAACCGCGCCTACGTCTACGCCATGAAGATGCACGGCACTCAGACCCGCGCTTCTGGAGACCCTTATTTCTCCCACCCGCTTGAGGTGGCCGGAATCATGACCGAAATGAAGATGGATTCTGCCACCATCTGCACCGCACTACTACATGACACTGTCGAGGACACAGACGTAACACTAGATGATCTCCGCCGGCTTTTCGGAGAGGAAATCTGCCATCTAGTTGATGGTGTAACCAAGCTTTCCAAAATAGAGTATCAAAATGCTCAGGAAAAGCAGGCGGAAAATTTCCGAAAGCTTATTCTGGCCATGTCGGAAGACATCCGTGTCCTGCTGGTAAAGCTAGCTGATCGACTGCACAATATGCGCACCCTGCACCACTTCAACGACGTGAAAAAGCAAAAGCGCATCGCGACGGAAACGATCGAGATTTACGCACCATTGGCCGAGCGAATCGGCATACACAAAATCAAAGAAGAACTGGAAGACCTCGCTTTCGGGGTTCTCAATCAAGAAGCGCGTGAGGGAATTCACGCACGCCTGAACTATCTGCGTTCCGAAGGTGGCGAAGCGGTTGTCGAGCGCATCATCGGCGAACTCAGTAACAAGATAGGCGAGGCAGGCATAAAGTCCAATATCTTCGGGCGCGAAAAAACGCGCTACTCCATCTGGAAGAAAATGAAGCGCAAGAACATCTCATTCGAGCAGCTATCCGACATCATGGCTTTTCGCGTCATGGTGTCCGATGTGCAGGAATGCTATCACGCGCTCGGCGTCATTCACGGGCTATATCCGACAGTGCCGGGACGCTTCAAGGATTACATCTCCCTGCCGAAACCAAATGGCTACCGCAGTCTACATACGACAGTCATCGGCCCAGAGAACCACCGTATTGAGGTGCAGATACGCACGAAGGAAATGCACGAAGAAGCAGAACTTGGCGTTGCCGCCCACTGGTCATACAAACAGCACGATGGAAAGGTTGACGGTCGCCGGTACCGCTGGCTTCGCGAGCTAATGGACATCGTCGAGCACACGCAAAAACCTGAAGAATTCATGGAAAGCACCAAACTGGAGCTATATCAGGATCAGGTTTTCTGCTTCACGCCAAACGGCGACCTGATCGCGCTGCCACGCGGTGCCACGTCGATAGATTTCGCCTATGCCGTACATTCCAAACTTGGGGATACAACGATGGGCGCAAAGGTGAACGGACGCATCATCCCTCTTAGCACCCCTCTTTCCAACGGCGATCAAGTCGAAATCACCACCTCGAAAAACCAAACACCTTCCCCGAACTGGGAAAAATTCGTCGTCACCGGAAAAGCCAAAGCGCGTATCCGCCGATTCATCCGCCAGCAGCAACAGGCGGAATACATAAATCTCGGAAAGGCCATGCTGCAAAAAGTGCTGAAGCAGGAAGGATTCAATTACAACGAAAAGCATCTCAACAGCGATCTATGCAGGAAATTCAAGATGGATTCCACAATTGATCTTTTAGCGGGAATCGGCTCCGGTCATATAAGCAGCCGTGAGGTTTTTTACACGCTGCACCCAGAACTCCACCCAAAGGAAAAAGAAAAAACACTTAAAAACCTGTTCGGGAACGCCGAAAAGAAAACACATCAGAAGGGCAAGTCATCGCCGATGCCGATCAAGGGGCTAATCCCTGGCATGGCTCTACATTTCGCACGATGCTGCCACCCTCTGCCGGGAGACAAAATCGTCGGGATAGTGATGACCGGAAAAGGAGTAACGATCCATACAATTGATTGCGAGACACTGGAATCTTTCGCAGATACACCGGAACGCTGGCTGGACATCTCATGGGAGGAAGGAGAGGACAGCCCAGAATCCCATGTCGGACGCCTGCTCGTGACAATTGCAAACACGCAGGGCAGCCTCGGCACGCTGTCCACAGTCATCGGCAAAAACGGCGGCAATATCACCAATCTTAAGATCGTCAACCGCTCACTCGATTTCTGGGATATGGTGATTGACGTTTACGTACGCGACCTGAATCACCTAAGCGACATCATAGCCGCCATGCGTGCCACAGCAGAAATAACCGCCGTCAATCGCGCACGGAGTAGGTAGGTTTATGTTTCAGCTCATCCGTATCCTAGGAAAGAAAATAAGGAAGTTGATATGGCCTTCCATGAGTCTACAACGGCTGTTCAGGTATTACAGACACCGCATGGGAAGACTGAAAGGTACGCCTTATTTCATAGCCTCCGGATTCGCGACTGGATTTGCCATTTCCCTCACACCTTTTATCGGGTTCCACTTAGTAATTGGTGGAGCAATCTCAATGATTCTCAGGGGATCTCTGGGCGCGATGGTTCTGGGATCGGTGGTTGCAGGCAACCCCTGGACATTTCCCCTGATCTGGGCAAGTACTTATAAACTTGGCAAAATAATGCTAGGTCAGCATAATGGCGGATTAGCATCCTCGACACTATCACACGGTATCTCTTTTTCGGACATGATGGAAAAACCGATGGAACTCCTGCTGCCAATGACCCTAGGCAGCCTTCCGTTTGTGCTCTTGTCGTGGGGAATCAGTTTCTATTTGGTCAAGCATCTGATAAAAGGATACAAGAAAGAGAGACATGTCCGCATTAACAAGCGTTAAGTAAATACCGGACAAATCAAAAATATAGGTCAAAATGATGATGGAGCGAACCGCCTTGAAAACAAAGCCGGAGGAAAAAGACGAAGACAGCCTTATTGAATTCGCCAAAGCAATAGCGATGGCAGTTGTGATTGCACTTACAATACGTTCATTCGCCTTCGAGCCTTTCAATATCCCATCCGGATCACTGTTACCAACCCTGCAAATCGGTGATTACCTGTTTGTTGAAAAATACGCTTATGGGTACAGCAAATATTCTTTCCCACTGAATATAATTGATTTCCGTGGACGCATTTTTGAATCGGAACCAAAACGCGGAGATATCGCCGTGTTCCGCAGACCCAAAAAAGTCGATGTCGATTATATCAAGCGGATCGTAGGGTTGCCGGGAGACAGAATTCAGGTCATAAGAGGAATTCTGCACATAAACGACAAACCGGTCATGCGTGACTTCCGAAATGCAGAAACGGTTGACGATGGTGAGCACGTCTCTCTGTATAAACGCTATATTGAAACGCTGCCGAACGGAGTTCAGCACTATATTTATGAGATTTCAGACGAATCACATTTCGACAATACTCAGGTTTACACCGTCCCGTCAGGATATTACTTCGCGATGGGAGATAATCGAGACAGCTCGCTCGACAGTCGCTCCTCGAATGGGGTGGGGTTCATTCCTGCGGAAAACCTGATCGGGCGTGCATGGTTTATTTTCTTTTCAACCGAGGGCATCGGCAATAAATGCGACAGAGAAGGCACCTTCGCCCTTGCCTCCTCCTTCGGATGCAAGCTGCTAAAATGGCCGGGAGCTATCCGAGTCAACCGCATATTCAAAAAAGTGAACGAACTTTGATATGTCGGAAAATCTCGAAAAAAAGATTAGCTATACATTTTCTGATCCATCACTGCTTGAAAAGTCACTGACTCATTCCAGTGCCGGAAACAAGGAATGCGACAACGAAAGGTTAGAATTTCTAGGCGACCGCGTACTCGGACTATCTGTTGCCGATCAGCTTTTCACCTTTTTTCCAGAGGAAGAAGAAGGCAGTCTCGCTAAACGTCATGCGGGGTTTGTACAACAAAGTGATCTGGTTTCAGTCGCGCAGGTGCTAGGTCTGGCGGATCATCTAAAACTCTCTGCCGGCGAAATGAAATCAGGAGGGCGGATGAAGGAAAAAATCCTCTCGGACGCTGTGGAAGCCCTGATCGGTGCCATTTATCTGGACGGCGGTTTCGATGCCTCTCATAACTTCATCAAAAAATTCTGGGGCGAAAGGCTCCGCCTGCAAAAATCGCCACCGGAAGATGCAAAATCAAAATTGCAAGAATGGGCACAAGCTAATGCACTTCCACTGCCAGAATACAAGCTAGCTGGCAAATCTGGAACCGACCATGCACCAATATTTGAAATGGAAGTTTTAGTTGAAGGTGTCGGCAAGACAATATCAACCGCCGCCAGCAAACGTGCCGCCGAAAAATCCGCCGCTATTAAAATGCTTAAAAAAATCGGAATAGAGCTATGATTTACACACAGAGAAAAATATGACAGAAAAAACAAAACGTTGCGGATTTGTCAGTATAATCGGCGCACCGAATGCCGGAAAATCAACGCTGGTCAACCGACTTGTCGGTGTCAAAGTGTCAATTGTCAGCCCAAAGGTTCAAACCACTCGCACCCGTGTAATGGGTGTCGTGAACAAGGAAAACACGCAGATCGTTTTTGTTGATACACCCGGAATTTTCGCACCAAGAAAGCGTCTCGACCGCGCCATGGTGTCAGCGGCGTGGCAAGGAACGGCAGATACTGAAATCATCTTACTGATGATAGATGCAGGACGAGGCAAAATCGACAATAACAGCCGAGCTATTGTCGATAAACTGAAAGACCAAAACAAAAAAGCAGTGCTGGCACTCAACAAAATCGATCTGGTCGAGAAAGATAAGCTACTCGCTATCGCAACCGAACTCCACGAAACAGGCGTATTTACCGACATCTATATGATTTCAGCCCTAAGCGGAGATGGTGTTGACCAACTTCTAAAAGACATTGTAAGCAGAATGCCAGAAGGACACTGGATGTTCGGAAAAGATCAAATTTCAGACATGCCTATGCGTCTGCTCGCGGCAGAAATTACACGCGAAAAAATATTCATACAGTTGAAGGAAGAGCTGCCTTACGCCTCCACCGTCGAGACGGAAAAATGGGAAGACTTCGACAATGGCAGCGTTAGAATCAGTCAGATCATTTACGTGATGCGCGATACTCAGAAGGCTATCATTCTGGGTAAAGGCGGCTCACAGATCAAAAAAATCGGCGAATCCTCCCGCAAAGAACTTGAAGAAATTTTAGAC
>JAGLRU010000411.1 GCA_023136145.1 Alphaproteobacteria bacterium | reverse complement strand
GGGATTTATTCGCAGCATTAAAATCTGCACGGCTTGCATTGGCAAAAGCCCAGAACGTGCCGTCCTATGTTATTTTCCACGATAAAACTCTGCGCGAAATGGCGGCGATCAAGCCGTCCTCGCTTACCGATCTAGCACAAGTTCACGGCATGGGAGAAAGAAAAATGGAACGTTACGGACGTGTTTTTCTGGAAGTCATTGAGCAATATGTTACGATGTCCTCAGTTTAGAAAAAGGAGTCAAATTTATGCGTTTTTTCCTGACACTTATTGCAGCCTTGATTTTGGTAGCACATCCTGTAGATGCCAGTTCAGTGAAGTCACATTCCAATTCTACCGCGGTAATGTCATCGCCTTCTGTACAGAATGTGGAACCGGGTACGGCAAAGGCACAGGATGTTGAAAGTGTAGCCAGAAAAGCAAATCAAAAAAAAGCACGAATACGCCGTCTTTCTGACCGAAATATAGGACGATCCAATGAGGATGTGTTGCTGAAAATTGAAAGCAAAATAAATAATATAGAGCAAGAACTTGATAGCCTTAGCGATTTGAGTGAAGAAGAATCAATCAAACTTCAGATGCTACAGGAACGAATGTCCAAGATGGCGACGACTTTATCGAATATATTGAAAAAGTACAGCGATACTAAGTCAGCCATTATTCAAAACATAAAATAACTTATTGACCTCCAGCTTGTTCGCTTTCTAAACAAGGCGAGAGAGCCTGGATGCCAGATATGACAATGCGTAGGAAAATATAGGCTTCTTTGCCGCTAACCTGTCCAACGAAGTAGGACCACCTCTAAGCATCTGCTCTAGAATTTGGAAATCGCGCGAAGGACGCCACTGTGCGCAGCATAGTCAGCTTTGTAGGTGTAATCATAGGTAGCTAATATGTCCCAGTTAGCAAGAGTTGAGTAAGTAAAACCAGTGCCGATATCAATAGAACTGCGCACAGATTCTGCTCCATTGGTTTTGAATGAAGAGTTTGGAAGATCTATAAAGCTGGCTATCGTTCCTACTTCATCACTAATCGCATCGTAAGAGAAACTGGCGTGGACAAGAGGTTTTATCATGGATCCATTAGAGTTTTTCAGTTTCCAGGAAGCGTTGATGCCGATACCTAGATTGAGGAAGTTCAGTTTATTACTATCAACAAAGAGATTAGCCGCTCCAGCACCAGTTTCCGTATAATCCGGCGTGCATAGGAAGGTGTAAGCAGCGGACAGGCTTGGAGTTATAGTTATGCCATAGTCTGTCATATAATTACGACCTACATCAGCTTTCATCGAGAATTGATCACCATGATAGTTGCTATCTGCTGTCAGCCCACCAACGCCTCCGACATTGTAGCGTTCGCTGCTAATCTTGTTATAAGCATAACCGACCTGACCGGTTACAAACGTCTTTTGACCGAGATCAAGATTGCCGTAGAAGTTTATACCATAATTTCTCATCTCCGTGCTGGTAGAATTGGCATTCTTGGATTCGACGTTCGTCAGACCGTAGTTGAGAGCTATACCGATTTCACCGTTAATGAAAATATCTTCAGCATCTGTTCCAATAGTCCATCCCCATGTGTCAGAATCGTAACCTTTAATACTTTGACTGGTATCCTGCCCTGCTATCTGACCATATCCCTGAAACCAAAGATTAACACCTTCCGATGATGCCACACCGGCAGAAATGCCTGTCATTTCATCACCAGAACGGAGTGAACTCATGCGAATTCCCGCGAGGCTTTGCACCTCTCCTACGACATTCATTGCAACAGTTACAAAGCTGCCATCGACCGTTGGAGTGAGAGATTCAAGAATATTATGGATTTCATGAACATCTTGCTCATTCATAAGATTCATCTGGATGGTGTCCAATGTATTACCACCATTAAACTTGATGATGTCTAGAGACTCGTTTACGGTTATATCGTTACTTGTGATTTCTGCACTTAGTGCCGAGTCCACAGCAGCCCGGGCTACCGTTACGACAAGGGAATCTGTCTCTGTTATATCCTGCGTATAGGTCAACAAAGCTGTGTTCACGATATTACCAGCCGTTAACGCAGCAACTCCAACACCTCCAGCAACAGACCCATCAATAATCGTCCAGCTATCGCCGGTAGATACATAAACAGGACCAGCCGTCAAATTAAGCACAGTATCTGCAGCAACTGTCACAGCACCACCCGCAACGATTGTTCCACTTGTCATATCCGTAAGAATAGTGGAATTTAGTTGCTGACCTGCGCCGATAGTAAACGTGCCGATGACATTAACGGTGTTACCAGCAATCGAAGTAATGTCCGCCGCAGTGGCATCTCCTGTAATTGAAAGTAACCTTCCTGAGGATGAGTTCATCGTAATGGCTTTCAGCTCATTTAATGCCGCGCCAAAATTACCATCCACAGTGCCGTCTCCCGTGAAGGTTATAGTACCGAATGCATCAGTATCATTTGAAACGTTGCCAGTGATAGTCTTACCATTTGCGACAACTGCAAAGCCATTTCCAACGAAGTTCAGGTTGCCAGTGACATCGTCGGTAAAATTCACCGTTCCAGTTCCAATGATGTTGAAGTCGTCCGCATTTACCGTTCCTGAGAAGTCAGACACTGCGTCATTGGAACCCGCGTTGATCTCAAGTAGGGAGTTCGTGGAGCCTACAGTACCGGAGACAGTCTGGGTTCCGCCAACAAGGTTCAGAGTGCCCTTTCCGGCGACACCTGTATTATCAACACTACCAGTAATGCTATTGCCTGAAGCCAGACTGATTGTGCCATCAAAGCCAGCAAAATCAATGCCGGTACCGGTACTTGTAATGGTATCATTGAAAGTAACGGTATTAGCTGCTTTGAAGACAATCGACCTAGCCCTAACGGTTGAACTGAAAACATCATTACCTCCGACACCCGATAGATCGATTACCTTGAGTTCATTGGTTTCACCGAGAGCACTGGAGAAAGTCACGCCGTCCGCGCCTGTCGCATCAATCGTTCCCTCGCCTGTTGTGGAGCCATTGATAACACCAGTAACGATTACGCCAGTACCTGTTAAATTCAGCTTCGCAAGACCAGAATTGCCGTCATTGAGTGTCAAACCTCCTGTAAAATCGATTGTATTTCCGCCTATTTCAAGTATAGCATCCGAACCTGCTCCGGCTCCAGCATTAAGCTCCACAGCTCCAATAAACGCCGCATTCCCGGTAACATCAATTTCAGTTTTAGAATCAGCAAAAGAGGCTGCCGTAAGAATCGTTACGCCAGTTACGTCAATATCGCCGCCGACGGAGGCAGTAACGTCCTTGTCAGCATCGGTCTCCGTATTGCTCATCGTCAGAGTACCGCCAGTGGTAAAATCATTGGTGAAAATTACATCAGCGGTGGCATTGTTTGCGTCCATATTTGTAATGGAAACAGCACCTGCTCCGGTCAAGTTAACAGAATCTACCGTAACAGAAAGGTCGGCGACAGCATCAGTCGTAATGATCAAGCTACCCGCTGTTCCTGTCACAGAGCCAAGTACGAATGTATTTGTATCCCCACTGCCATCATCAGCAACGCCGTCGTTCTTCACCGTCAACGCAAAAGTGGCAGCATCGACATTGTCGAGTGCATTCGCGCCCGCAACGTCACCTGTTTCAGCCCATATGCCTGCGGTTGTCAGCGTTAGATCAGCTGCATTTGCGACCTTAACCGAGAAAGTAAAAACTGCAATAAGAGCTGTACTGGCGAGAATTTTTTTTTTGAACTTGATTGACATTATGGAGGTTCCTTTGCCTTTAATCGAAAAAATTAAATCAAACTAATCATTCTAACGCCTCTCACTGACCTAAGAACATAACGACCTTTTATGAAGTGTACATATACGAATGTTAATCATCAATAAATTTATACGAGGAGTTTCTTAAGCAGCGGAACTGGTCCCATTTTTTCCGCCGTAAAGCGAAACATCTCTACCGTAGGGGACCAATGAGACTCTGGCAGACCCGCCTTTCGCTTGAGCGCGCGCAAAAAATGTCCGGGTTCGGGTATCTGATTCCATACCGAGGGCAAGAACAAGCCCCGCTTCTCTCCATCGCTAATTATTAGACCATCAATTCCGGGACGCAGGATTGCCAGCAACATCTCTTCCGAATCACAGGGAAGCCGATGGACAGCATTGAGGATAGAGATGCTGATATCGCACGAAGCGAAATCGTCTTGATTCAATGGACAAAACCGTGAATCGCGATAGGCTGACAGCCAAGCATTGTACGCAACATCAGCGACCAGTGAACGCTGAACGACAGAACTACCGCGACAACCACGCAATTGACCCTGATGGCGTATTGTTGTGAATGCTGCACGGTGGCTCAAAAGCGGGCGTGGCACACCGTTCACATTCATTCGTGGTACATTCTTTATCCCAACTCCTCGCACGATCATTGTCTGAGCAACATGTAAAAGGCCATCGACGCAACAAGCAGGTAACCTCGCCTCTTCCGCTGGCTCGAACACATAGGCTCCGTAACCTACGACGCGAGCATTGTTTCCAGTCACGTCACCGGAGTTCTTCATATCTATCGCTGTAGCACGCAAGTTACGCCGCACAGCTTCTGTTAAAAGCCCACGCACCGCATTTCGACCACATGCATGCGCGTCAAGCAGCTTATCGCTGCGCAGAGACTCAATAGCTGCTGTCGCCTCATCATCGTGATGTCGCGCCGTCACGCTGTCGTAAAAATGGCTAAGGTCTGACGAGATGACAACCAGCGTCTCCGGTCCGCCCCAGACAGCATCAAGAATAAGAGCAGCCTGCTCTGCTGTTGTTTGGCCTATGAGAATAGGTATGACAGTAAAATCTTTCATCGTCCTTTGTAGGAAGGGTAGATGTACCTCCAGCCCGTGTTCGCCCTGAAACGGCTCGTCGTCTTCACGCACTAACTCCAGAGTTTTTAGCCGCGTTAGACTAGATTGATCCACACTTACAAAACCGAGCGGTGTCATCATCGCATCCACGCGTGGCACAACGGCACCGTTTACTGGCATACGGTGCGGCGGTCCCGCCAGAACGACACGACGAATATTTCCAACCCTCTGACCAAGCGCTGCATAGGCGCAAGCAGCAACCGTACCAGAATATTGATACCCAGCATGAGGTACGATCAATGCCTTAGGTGCCATCAAACTGACAGGAGCCTGCACCATCAGGCGATCAACCATCTTAGCTAAGGTTCCCTGATCCTTAGGATAGAATGTTCCCGCGACTTGAGATGGCAGCACAACTTTGCTAAGATTCTGTGATAAAGTATAGGTAGAGCAACCTTGCATAGGCTTGTCTTCTGCCTCTGTTCTTGTAGTTTTGTCCGAGCCTTTATTATTGGACATTATCGTCACAAGATCGTCTCCGACGACACGCACTGGCAGACGCTTTCGACCCCATAAGCCTGCCCGTTCTTCGAAAATCCCCGGAATGCAATGCCCACAGCCCGTGCAGTTACCTGCGGCATTAAGATTCCATGCTATGATATTGTGCCAATCACGCCCGATGATACATTTCCGGCAGATTGGGCAATAAGTAGAACCTCCCTCTGGATCATGAATATTGCCAGTATAGACGTAGCGCAGACCCTGATCCATCGCAATGCGCCTCGCACGTTTCAACGATGACTCCGATGTAGGAGGTCGGTCACGCATGCGGTAATCTGGATGAAAAGCCGTAAAATGCAACGGAACATCGAACCCAAGATTATCCATGATCCACTGGCATTCCTTGGTTAGTTCCTCATCGCTGTCATTCTCCCCGGGAATTAGTAATGTCGTGATTTCGAACCACACGTTAGTGTCGTGTTTGAGATAAAGCAATGTGTCCAGCACGGTACTTAATTCACTTTTTGTATAACGACGGTAAAATTCCGGCGTAAAACCTTTGAGGTCGATATTAGCCGCGTCCATATTAGCGTAAAATTCCCGGCGGGGCGCATCGTTCATATAGCCCGCCGTTATTGCAACCGTCCTCACTCCTCTTTCGCGACAAGCCTGTGCTACATCAACCGCATATTCCATGAAGACAACTGGATCGTTATAGGTAAAGGCGACCGAGCGACAACCAGCCTTTTGCACAGCTCTAGCTAAGTCATGTGGCATCGCCAAGTCGGTCATATTGTCCATATTTCTTGCTTTGGAAATATCCCAATTCTGGCAAAATGTGCAGGCGAGATTACAGCCAGCCGTGCCGAAAGATAATACTGACGTTCCCGGCAAAAAATGATTTAGCGGTTTTTTTTCAATCGGATCAATACAAAAGCCTGAAGATCGACCATACGTTGTCAGAACAATTTTTCCATCCTTCGCCATACGCACAAAACACAAACCGCGCTGCCCTTCTCGCATTTTACAAGCTCGCGGGCATATATCACACTGCACCCGCCCATCCTGAAGAAGATGCCAATATTTTGTCACAACAATACTGGAGCTTGTCAACACATTGCCAAACATTGCGATAGAAGAAATTTGCTCATTTTTTTGATCTTTTTTTCTTCACCTTTGCTTTGGGAGTTTTTTCCACGATAACGGTGGAGCTCAGTGAAAGGCTCTCATCCAGAACATCTAGTAATTGCTGACGGGACTTAATTTTATCCCATCCGATCAACACTTGCTGCAACAACCCTTCTACACGCTCTAATACATCATCCCAGTCACCTGGATTCGTTTGACGAACTAACCTCATTGATGGATAGAGCGGTGTGCTTGTATTTTCCGGGAAATACAACCAGTAGGGTTTGAAATTTAGCATATTGATGACTGGTATATTAAACGATCCAGCAAGATGCGATAATGCACTGTCAGTCATTAAAATTAAATCCATCTGCTCAAGTGCCGCTGCGGTATCGCTGAAATCGTTGAACAAGTGACCTAGAGCACATAACACCCCCTGTCCGGAGGTGACTATATCCTGTTCCCGTGCACCCTTCTGAAACGAATAAAACTGGATTTGCGGAAATTTTGCGGACAATTTGTGAAAATGATCAATTGTAACGGATCGTTTAACATTCTCTCCGAACGTGACACTGCCGGACCAAACAACACCGATCTTCAAGCGTCCTTTCTGCTCGGCAAGAAAACTGAATTTCTTACGCGACTCATCAGACACAGCCAATTGCGGTGCAGTGGGCCATTTCAGCCAGTCTTGTTCAATCAGGCGTGGCAAGCTCATCATAGGAATAAAATAGTCAAAGTTATGCTGACTAATTTCGGCTTCGTCGATAACCCGAGTTGGCAATGATGAAAATAATTTGTGCAAAGCAGGTTTGCAGCACAAAGTTACATCAGGACATTTCTCTTTTAAAAGCGAAAAAAACCGCGTCATAAGAATAGTATCACCAAAGCCCTGTTCTGTCACGACAAGCAACTTTTTATCGGTCAACTCCTCTCCTTTCCATTGAGGCATATGACTTAGCTTTGGAAAATTAATACGGTTCGTTTCAAAACGACGTTCGTAATAATCCCAAGCTTTATCGAACTGCCGCAAATAAAAACAGACAATAGAGATATTTAACAATACTTGAGGATCGTCATTTTTTTGTTCATGACACCACATATAACTTTTCAGTGCTTCTTCAAATTTTTTATATTCACGCTGTGTCACTGCCAGATTTTTGCGGTACAGTAAACTTGCTGGATTAAGTGAAACGGCTCGCTCAGCGCAAGTAGTAGCTTCCTCCAACCGATCCATGTCCGTCAGCAAATTTCCTAGGTTGGAATAGACTTCAGCATCATCTTGGTTTAACTCAAGTGCCCGCCGATAACAAGCCTCAGCCGCAGTAAAACGATCTGTTGACCTGTAAACGATGCCAAGTGCCGTAAGGGCGATCACAGCATCTGGTGTTCGACTCAAAACGTCCAGAAGAATTGGTTCAGCCTCCTTATACTGTTTGGTATTAATAAGATTTGCAATATAGGAGCAGGCAGCGTCGCCCTCAAGAATTTGTGTCATAAGATTGATCCTTGTTAATTGTTACACGTTTGACAAAAAAAGGTTTTTTTCAGATATCCTGCGATGATCAGCAAATGATATGTATTAGCGTACATATCAGAATCAAGTTTATGCAACTTGGTGTAAGCTGCATCAAGCCGTTCCTCTCCTTCGATTAGTTCAATGATGCTGATCGACCCTAATTTAAAATTTTCACGGTTTAAATTCTGTAACGCTTCGCTGTAAGCAATTTCAGCTTGAGCATACTGCTTTTCCTCTCCCATAGATTTAAGTTGATAATATGCTAGTTTGATTTTCTTGTTCAGATCACGGAGCGCTTTTTCGCGACCAATTTTCATTTCTGAAATCTGACTACTAACCAATTCAACCTGCGCGCGTTGAGCATAACCGTCAAAAAGACGGTAATTCATTTGCAGGATGGCTTTACCAGAGCGAACCTTCCCTACCTCACCACCATCGTTAAACGATTCATCGCCTGATAACAAAAAATTAAAAGTGGGTCTTTTGGCTCGTTTCGTAGCCTTTAATTTGTGTTTTCTGGCTTCAATATCGCTATTAGCAAGTTTGATGGATGTGTTATTGGTGCTGCTATATTGAATATAATCATAAATATCCAGACGGCTTGGATCTAACTCGTCCGGCGAAGAAGCAATAAAAATCGGCAATTTGCCCGTCAAAAATTCAAGACTGCTGATACTGTCATTCAGTGAAGATCGATCTATGTTTAACTTTAATTCTGCCGCGGAAAGTCTTGACTGAGCATAACTAAGTGTTGTCTTGCTGGTACCACCAGCCTCATACATTTCTTCCACTTTTTTGACGAGATCACGGATACGACTAATAAAAACTTCAGAATCCTTGAGAGTTCTTTGATATCGCAAGATTTGTAAATAATTTTCGATGGTAATGTTTAGCGTGTCTTCAACATTCACTTCAGTGTCAAGTTTCGCCGATTCCTGTAATTTTTTCTGGCTGCGATAGTTGGAAACTGTCTTACCAAAATCGAAAACCACTTGTTTCATAGTAAAGCTTTTCTGACTTGAGGTATTGCTACTTCCCCCGTCTTCGGCGTTCGGAGCAGGGTTATTATATTGCCAGTCACTCTGGACAGCTAGATCGATTAATGGATAAAATCCAGATTTCGCCTTTTTTGTATTAGCAGAAGCCTGCTTTTCACGTTCCAAAGACATCCTGACATCAGGATTATCCGATAAGGCAAACAGAATAACAGAATTTAGAGACAAAGGAATTACGTCTGGATTTTGAGTTTCCTTGATATCAATTCTGGAGTTAGTATTTTGTTCTAAAATGGTAATAGCCTTACTAGAAGGATTTATTTCAGACTTAGCTAAAGCAGAATGATGCAAACCAAAGAATGGGACTATGAATAATAAAAACACCAATCCCCTAAGACAGGAAAATGTAAAGTTGGCTTGCATTAACGAGCTCCACTGGATCTAAGATTTGTCCGTCTTGACCACTACCTTAACCCAATTAGCTTTTCCGTCAATAGGCTGTCCATCGACCATATAAGCACCGATCTTTACAGTAGAAATTTTAGCACGCATAACACTGTTGCGAACATTAAATATGCGGGAAATCGTAATTTTACGAGAGATATTATTCAATCGATCTTCCATGTTTTTTGACGATATAATGTTAACCAGCTTAACATTTTTATAGGTATCTAGGAATTCTTGGATTTTTTGAGAGATTTTGTCATCGATCGTTATAGAATCTGGAGCAAAGAAAATAAACAATGTTTTCTTTTTTTCATCAATCCGATAATCCAATGTTTTATTTTTTGACATGTCAGCAAGCTGAACATGAGGCTTCTTTTGCTGATCTGGAGAAATGTGCTGTACCATAAAATCATTGATTTTTTCTTTTAAAACTTTGTTTTCTACGGTAAGATTTTGAATACTTTTTTCAGCATCTTTCTTAACCTCTGCAATAACTATCTTAGCTCCGTCTTTAATTTTTCCTTTAAAAATCAAAATATGAAAATTCAAAGTCACCGCTGTGATCATTAGAAAGAATACAAACATGATAAGAACAGAGGACAAGATATCGACAAAACCCGGCCACGCTGACGCACCTACGTCACCATCATCACCTCCTTCATAACCCATTAAACTGTTCCCCTAGTGTATTATCCCTCAATTAGCTTTCGCTTTTATTGAGTAAAAATCCCCGCTAAGTACAAAACTATAAGAAAGACACAATCCTAACTCTTCAGTAAGTTATCTTCTTCTTCATCAAGTGCCAGCAAGGTTTTTATCATACTATCGCCATCATCGATGCCATTAAACGGGGTTTCTATCGAATTAATTTTTTCCTTTTCTAGCTTGGTTCCATTTATTGCACGATTTATAGATGAATATCTAGAACCCTGCAATTTACTAAGCTCCTTCGCCAATTGATCCTGCGTACTATTTAATTGATTCAAAATTTCAGGCAGCTGTGCTAAACTAAGATCCAAAGACTTAAACGCATCAGCTTGTTCATGAAGATCATGTTTGAGAAAAGTTAACTCGTTTTCTTTGTCCGTATCTTTATGCAATGGTTTACGATTATTGATCAGCGTGCGGATCAGCGTGGGCATGCTTGCTTTTACATCTTCGGCACAGTTACGCAGTACGGCCATATCCTTTTGCATCTCACCTGTACTCTTGTCGTTGTGACCAACATATTCCAAAGTCTTACGATGATGCTTTATCATAATCTTTGGAAGTTGCGTCAAGCTCAAATCTAAAGACTTGAGAGCATCAGTTTGCTCATGAAGATCATGTTTAAGTAAAGTTAATGCCTTTTCCTTGGCTGCAGCGTCCTTATATAGAGATTTGCGACCATCAATTAGAGTGCGAGCCATCATAGGCATAGTCTCCGTCATGTCTTGTGCACAGTTGCGCAGTATGGCCATATCCTTTTGCATTTTATCTGTGCTTTTGTTATTTCGGCTGACGCATTCCAAAGTTTTATTGTGATGGTCTATCATTACTTTCATTGAAGCGTTAACTGTCTGTATAGAATCACGCGTATTTTTCTGACCAGCCTCAAAAACATCAATGGCCTGCATAATACGAGAATGATCAGATGAATTATTTCCAAGAATTGTGATCAACTGGTTCAGTCGATTATTGGTTTTTACAGACATATTGACAAAACCTGCCAACCATGTGCGCAAATTCTCTGCAGAGGCCGTCTTACCGAGTGCTTTGGAGTTTGAACCTTCAACGGTCGAAGCAAACTTTGGAATTCGATCATCGATCCAACGACTGATATTCTCAATGAATTCATTCTGAGCGAACTTGCCAAACAGTCCTAATACCGAAATTAACAGCGATCCAGTAATACCGAATAGGGATGAACTAAAGGCCAGACCCATACCTTGCAGTGGTTCTGCCAGAGCCCCGATAAAGTTCGACATATCGTCTTCTGCACCAACGGAGTTCATGCCAGACATTTCTTGCATAACGCCGCCCACCGCATCAATCGTCTTAAGCAGACCCATATAGGTACCAATCAGCCCAAGAAGAATCAGAATACCACCTAAAAAGGTAATCTGCCTGCGCACTTCTGTAAGCCTTTGTCCCATTTTTGATTTGATAAGACGTGCATCGTTGTCGGTAAAATTGAGATGCCCAAATCGCTCTAGATTCTTAATGCATCCGACCATATGATTTGTATCGAACAAATGACCTTTAGTTTGTAGATCTTTGGTTAAGAACTTTACATCTTCTTTCGAAACTTTTTCTTTATCTGAGCTTTTGGCCAAATTCCTAATAAACATAGCATTGCGATACACAGCAACGTTATTCATAACAACCATAATTACGCCAAATAAGAAAACAATGACGATAATAGAGTTAAGTAATTTACCAGCCATAAAATAACGAGAAATCAATTCATACTCGTGCAAAACAACAGCCGTCAGCACAATTATACAAGTAATCATTTTCGGCGTTATATAATGCAAAAAGCTCGATTCAATACACCCATAACCTTCGCTTTTTTTCTCGTTATTTTTAGATCTGCCTTTGAATTTTACCAAAAAACTCACTTTTCAGTGTCCTTTTTTAATAATCCTCTATAACAGGACATACAATAGTAATAAGGCTTAAAGCCTTCAATACAGTTATTATTCTGCACATTTCTTCTTAAAAAGGCGTTAATATGTTGATTTATCTTACTTCCGTCATGGCATTATCCTTGATTTGAAGGATAGGCATCAGCAAATTCTGAAGAATGGATATCTTGCCTGCCAAAATACTTAACTCGACAGTCATGCCAGGATAGAGTGGTTTGTCCTTGCCGATATAAGAATTATTAATTGTAGCCTGAACCTGATAATACTCATTGTTTCGGTTATCTGTAAAACTATCTGCACTAATATAAGATAATTTTCCTTCTATACCGCCATAAAGAGAATAATTGTAAGCTGTTATTTTCACAACAACTGGAAGATCCAACCAGATTTTGCCTCTATCTTTTGTCGAAATTCTACCCTCGACAATCAGGCTTTCTTTCAGAGGAATGATATCGGCCAATACCTCGCCTGGTTTAACGACCCCGCCGACTGTATTCACATAAATCTTGTTTACTATGCCATAAATTGGTGACGCTATTGTTGTTCGCTCAGCCTTGTCAGTAGATGCCTTAATGTGTGCTCGTTGCTTATTTAGTTCAAAATTGACTTGGCTGAGTTCTTGTGTCAAATCAGATTGACGTGACTTGGCTGTGTCCTGGATTTCGTTTTTTACCTGAACCTTCTCCACTTCAATAATTGGTATCTGAGTCTGACTTTTTTTAATCTGGGTCTGAAAGTTTTTTACAGTACTGTCAGTGTCCAGATACTGGCTTTCCGAAATTGCACCGGATGCTCTCAATTTTCTTTTAATTGCCAACTGCCGCTTCGTAACATCGGCCTCCTGTATCAGATTTATAATCGTTGTCCTGAGCTGGTTAAGAGTTAGAACCTTTTTATTATATTTATTTTGTAAATTATTAATTTTTTGTTCGAATTCCTCAGTTCGCGCCTTGAAAATGCTGTATTCTGTCGCTGCAATTTCAGGGAATTTTTTTTCAAGATCAGGATCAAGTTGAAAAACAGATTTGTTCAAAATTTCTGTCCGCAAGCGCGCCTGTTTGATCAAGGCAGAATTGAGTGCCAGCTTGGTTAGTTCCAGATCAACCTGCCCTTTCTTGTCTGTAATAACAAAAAGTGTCTCACCGATTTTAACGGTCTGTCCTTCCACACTTTCGATAGTATCAACGATGCCCCCTTCTAGGTGCTGGATACTTCGAACCTTACCAGATGGTATAATACGACCGGTTCCATGAACCTGTTGATTGATCGAAGCAAAACTAGCCCATGTAAAAAAGCAGACAATCAAAACTGCCGAAAGCCATAGCGGTTTTCTGTAAGAATGCTCATACAACAACTCTTTTAAGCGTTCATAAAAACTTTTTTTCTGCATTTGATTATTCACCACTTAATTTGTGCATAATCTCGTCCCGAGGTCCATCGGCGATAATTTTTCCACGCTCAATCAGGATCAAACGATCTACCAGAGACAAAAGAGATGTTCTATGCGTAATCATGATAAAGGTACGATCTACCAGAAACTGGTTAAATCCTTTCTTGATCGTAGCTTCCAGCGCATTATCAATGCCGTTCACAGGTTCATCAAGTACAACAAATTTTGGATCACGCACAATAGCACGTGCTAACGCGACCGCCTGACGCTGACCTCCGGAGAGGTAAGCACCGCCCTCGCCAACTTCCATATCAAGACCTTCGCCCGTATTTTTCAAAATGATATCTAATCCTGAAATGCGCGTCGCTTGCTCCAACACTTCGTCTGTCACGTCTTCCCGACCAAGTAGAATATTACTACGCATGCTACCTGAAAAGAAAAAACCGTCCTGTGGAACATACCCGACCGTCCTGCGCCATTCCTCAACCGGAATAGCTTCCATGTTAAAACCGTCAACGGCGATCGTTCCCGCAGAAGGATAGATAAACTGGCATATTAACTTGGCCAAGGTACTTTTACCTGCGCCAGTTCGCCCTATCAAACCGACGCGTTCACCGGGATTAATGGTTATAGAAATATTTTCCAACGCTAGTTTTTCATGCCTAGGATAGGCATAGGATACGTTGGTCAATTGCAGCATTCCTTTAAAAGGTCCCTTCGAAGAAACAGAAGATTTTGTTTCCTCGTATGGCAGTTTGAAAATCTTATCAATAGTTTTTAATACATCGGATGATTGCTTTATCCGTGCCAGAAGACCTGACAAAGCAACCATTGGACCGACAGCCCGACCAGCCAACAAAGAGCAGGCGATAATTGCACCAATCGTCAGTGTACCGTCAGTAATCTCATGAACGCCGACAAATAATACAGCCACCGTGACAAAACTAATAATCATGCCGCACAGATTGGTTGATATCATAACAACATTGTTATTGTTGCTTGATGCATTGACAGATTGACGCGAAGCATTGTCCCATTTAAACAAGAATTTTCCTCTCGCCCCAAGCATTTTGATCGTATCCATACCAGCCAAAATCTCAATCAGAACAGCACTCTTTTCTTGAAGACCGCTAAAATATCTTTTGCTTGTACGATTAACAGGTTTAGACAGGGTCCATGTAACTGCCTGAATGATGACCACCGATACGACAGGAATTAAACTTAACACCGGTGAAATCCAATAAATGACACACACAAACAAAAAAAAGAACGGCAGATCTGCCAGCGCAGGTGCAAGCCGCCCAGCATAAAAATCTTTGATACCTTGCAATTCACGGAACAGGTTGGCACGCTCACCAATTTTCAGCAATATGGCCTGACCACGAATCGACATAAGACGCTCCATGAGGTCTACATCAAATTTTATACTTATTTTCGATGCAACATGCTCCAAAATTCTAGCTCTGGTCATGCGAAACATAAAATCGAACAGAAGCGCGATTGTCACACCCAAAGTCAAAACATCCAGTGTCGATTCAGAAAAATTAACTGCAACACGGTCATACACATTCATTGTATACAACGGTAAAGCCAGCATCAGCAGATTGCTAAAGATAGAGCAGAGCGCAATCTCGGAATATTCTCGCCAGTATCTAGTGATAGGAAGCCAAAACCAGTCCAGGCTGTGACTGGTGACCATATGTTCAATAGCATGGTTTGTATGCGGATTAGGCGGATTGAACAATAGACTATAAACAATTTCCGGTGGTGTTTTTCCATTACCATCGCAGATAAAACTGCCCTGATGTCCTAAAGTTGGAATGAAGGCCGAAACACTCCCGTCCACAGAAAACGCGAGGGCAGGAAGGTTATTTGTTTTAACAATATCTTCCCCACCAGCTACTTTCTCAATCGACAAACCAAGCTTCTCGGTTATGACTTCTATATCATCAGAACGTAACAACCCACCTTTTCGTGGCAGTTTAGAGAGTAGTCCCTGAATGTCTGGGTAAACATCATAACAGGACAGGACAGCCAGAAGACGAACCTGCAATTGTTCGCTATCAATTTTATTTGAAATCTTTTTTTCTGGTAAAACAGAAGTTATTTCGGTCATTGGAATGTGTGCTTAAATGATCTATTGGGATTAACTAGCCGTAATAACCAGTTGTACACTATTATCCCAGTCAACGGTACGGATATTTCCAACAGTATTATCACCGATCACACTCCCCAATTGGTCTAACACCTCGATATCAGTTAAGGAAATTGTAGCTACATTTGTATAAATATTTAACAACGTGCCAGAACCGGAGATGCTTTGGATATCGTTGTCACCGATACTAAATTTGTCACCGCCAGATACATCGGTATTTGTCAGATCAAGCTGTTCGATATTAGTAAACAGGCTAGCAAGCGTCGAACCTTCAATAGAGGTATTTGTCAAATCCTGAGCTCCAGTTCCTGTGATCGCCAGCGTATCTGTGTTCGCACCACCATCAACAGAGGAAATCTGACCAATTGTGGCCGTGTCAAAACTAATGGAATCGTCATATGATGTCAGAGTAAAATTTTCGAAATTGCTGACTGTATCTGTATCACCACCGAACACAAAAGTTCCAGAACTTGATGTCAACTGACCTCCAGTGATTCCGCTTGAACTGCCGGAATAATCCAACGTATCATTGCCTTCACCACCATTCAGCGTATCACTGCCGGTTGAGCCATCAACCGTATCGTTTCCATCGCCGCCAAGCAGGATGTTGGCGGCACTATCGCCTGTTATCGTATCCGCGCCCGTTGTGCCGGTGATGTTCTCGATATTAACTATCGTATC
>JAGLRU010000410.1 GCA_023136145.1 Alphaproteobacteria bacterium | reverse complement strand
CACTGTAAACCTTGACAGCCAGATCACCATCCGGACTGTCATTACGCTCACCATGCAAAAAACGGGACGCATTGGTAAGTATGCCCTCATTATTCCAGAGCCTTGTGGCTGGCACACCATTTATACTATCGCTAAACTCGCCTTTTTCGTCATAATGATCTTCACGAACAGGATTCAGTTTATTATTCCATTCCTGTCTAGCGGGTTCGCCATTAATACCATCAGAGAGTGAAAATTCCTGCTTGGATGGATTACTGCCGTCAGTCCACTTACGAGCAGAAAATCGCTCCACCTCGCTGATACCTCCATCTAAACATTCCAAAATCTCCGCGACAAGTTCTTCTCCTTTATTATGAAGGTTCGGATCTTTCCTAGTTATATGCCGCGCAGCTATCTCAAAAAATCTCCGTGATTCCGCCCCTAAAACAACACGAAAAACACGATCCGGACTCCCGTCAGTAGATGATTCTGTATACTCAATGGTTATATGCTTGAGTTTTTTTGATTCCGTCATCCTACTTTTTTCCATTTTTAAGCTTATTTTCTTGTAATTATGACACAACATGTTACGTCATATCAATAATCATTTTGCCTCTTCCCGCTAACTTGATTTTCAAAACAGCCGTTTAATTTTATATCTGGAAAATAAAGGCTTTGTATTTAACGAAAATTTCTTTATTGACGAAATGCCATAAATCATCCATGCTAACTTTGATCAATCAAAATTTAACCTTTTAACTCGGAGAAGCACTATGCAAGGAAATATACCTAAAAAATCTACTGCAGCTACCCTTAAAGAACAAAGAGAGGCAGCTATCAAAGCAAATGCTGCAGCAAACAGATCTGGCAGTAAGATTAAAGCACCTACAGGTCCAACACCTTGATAATCTAAAAAATAACAACGCTTGTTATTACAAGTAAAATCAAAGAGTTCCCCTTTAAACAGCGGAACTCTTTGCTGCATTTAGACAGTTTTAAGCTTACTTCTTTGAAGTATGCCCCTCCAAACCGTAAAAATAGCCGTTGGAAAATTTTTCATCCGGAAGAAGCTTACGAAGCTTTCGGAAAGCTTCCGCCGCCGTCATTTTTCGATTTAGCGTTTTTCTATAAAGATCAATAACTTTCACCATATCGCAGCTATGCGGTGATATCCGGAAATATCTCACACCCGCATCCTTCATAGGCTGAAGTCCCTTAAGCAAATCTACATAACTGTCGGAAAGTGTCTGAACACCGTTTATAGCCAGAA
>JAGLRU010000041.1 GCA_023136145.1 Alphaproteobacteria bacterium | reverse complement strand
AACGATCAAATGTCCTCCATGCAGAAGGAACGCGACGATTTAGTTCAAGCCATCGAAAAATTGCGCGAAGGCATCGGCAAGCTCAACAAAGAGGCGCGTGAACGTCTCCTGAGCGCGTTTGATACAGTCAACGCTCACTTTCAAACGCTGTTTTCCCGCCTTTTCATCGGTGGGAAGGCATATCTGAAACTGATCGAAGCGGATGATCCTCTCAAAGCTGGTCTTGAGATTTTCGCACAGCCCCCCGGCAAGAAATTGCAGGTGCTCTCCCTACTCTCTGGTGGAGAACAGACACTAACTTCCATCGCGCTTGTTTTCGCCATGTTCCTAACCAACCCCGCACCCATCTGCGTGCTGGACGAAGTGGATGCACCTCTGGACGAAAGCAATGTCGAGCGTTATTGCCTCTTGCTAGAAAAACTAGCCAAAGAATGCAAAACTCGCTTTATCATCATCACTCACCACCGCATGACCATGGCGCACATGGATCGCCTCTACGGCGTAACCATGTGCGAAAAAGGTGTGTCGCAGCTTGTTTCAGTCGATCTTAAACAACACGAACTACAGCTTGAAGAAGCAGCGTAGCAATCCTAAAACGTCATTCCGGCGAAAGCCAGTATCTCGTAAAACATATCATCGAACGATGATAAAAAAGGGCATGCAATGAAAAGGGCTAAAATTATATCTCCGAAGTCTACAGGATATTTCATTGGCACCAGTACCAAAAACACATCTCTGTCACAACCTGAAACGCTTGAAGAAATCATGATTAATTTGTCGACTTATTTAGGTGTTAAAGAAATACACAAACAGACAAGCGCACGCGACGCTACTTTTTACGAGCCGCAAGAGCCTTTGGTTTTTTCTTACCAAAGCGCTTCCAATACCCTTCTTGAACTATCTAGAAAAATCTTGGAATTGAAAGACTAGATACCGGCTTTCGCCGGTATGACGATATTGGTGAATTTTGGAATTTTTAGAAGTACTCAATAACACTAAATCCGCGCAATAAAATTACCCAACTAAAAAAATCCACCCATTTACCGGAATGCTTACGGGTTTATTAATAACTCTGTGAGACCCTGTATATGAAAGTTTTTATACTCAAGGGGTTCTTTATAAGTGCGTGAATTCAGGTTTCTTTATACCCTGCTTATATTAATCATCATTGCAGCATCACTTGCTGCTTGCGTTCAAAATCAATCCCAAAAAATCTCCGAAACGATTGCTCTGCCCATATCCGCCATTTCCCATACTCTCTCAGGCAATTATCTAGCGGGACGTTTTGCCCAACAAAGGAAAGACTGGGAAACCGCACAGGATTACATGGGTGCAGTCCTGTCATACGACGAAAGCAACGACCAGTTAATTCAAAGGACATTTCTTCTGGCACTCGGCTCCGGCAATTTTGAAAGAGCAGGTAAGCTTGCGAAAAAAATCACCGCGTCACAAAACGACGACGAACTGGCACTGATCTTTATGAGCTGCGATGCCCTCAGACGAAATGATTTCGCGGCGGCTCTAACCTTTCTGAACAAGCTTCCAAAGGATGGTTTTGGCCAGTATACGAAACCACTTCTGACAGCATGGGCATTCGCAGGACAAGGAGAGAAGAGCAAAGCACAGAACCTTCTTGCTAACAATTCAGGACCAAACGACCCAACCTACCACATACACGCTGGTCTGATTGAAGAGATGACAGGAAACATATACACTGCGGCGGAACACTATAAAATCGCGATGGAAAACGGCATCAGCCTCCACACCGCCGTAATGATCGGAGATTTCTTCGAGCGCATCGACCAGCCAAAGACCACACGCAGCATTTATCAAAGCCTCGACAATATCTACCCCTACAATACTTTTATAAGGATACTGGAGAGTCGCGATCCGAACCATACAACAGCTCCGAATATAACACGAGCAGCAGATGGCGCAGCACTCGCTCTTTTTGATCTCACAACTCTTCTCTACGAAAGACGCTCCTACGACAGTGCACAAATCTACGGCAGCATGGTACAGTTGCTGGCACCAGAATTTCCTTTCGTCAAACTGATGATGGGGGACATCGCATCCCTGAACAACCAGTATACCAAAGCCCTCAAAAATTATGATGCCATTGACGCTTCATCGCCGATTTACTGGATCTCACGCATCCGGGTTGCAGAAGTTTATGAGATCAACGAACAACTAGACCTATCCATCAAAATGCTAACCTCTCTCTCAAAAGATGCCCCAACCCGCATTCATGCACTTGCCTCTCTAGGCGACATCTATCGCCACCATAATCGGTTCAAGGACGCTATCAACACCTATAATCTGGCACTTGCGAATGTTGAGTCCATCACGGAGGAATACTGGCCGATCATTTACGCACGCGGAATCGCAAAGGAACGCCTGAA
>JAGLRU010000409.1 GCA_023136145.1 Alphaproteobacteria bacterium | reverse complement strand
AGATGGTTACGATTGAGTCGCCGTCGCCACCAAAAAAAGTAATACCCTCGGTTAATTCGTTGCTGCCACCAGATGAGAAAGTTTCGATTTCAAGTACTGTAGGTTTAAGTAGATTTTTTAATTCCTCGCCGAAATATAAAACTCCCCTAAAAACAACAGTAGATCCGAATCATCTTCATATATAGGTATAGCTGAATCCAAAATTATCCATACACTCTCGTCATACCGGCGAAAGCAGGTATTTCGTTGAAGCATAAAGAAGATTCCGGCTTTCACTGGTATGACAATTGTATAAGTAACTTTGAATTCAGCTATAGAAATGGCCTATAATTAGACCTTTTCGACTTGAGTGAATTCCAGTTCTACCGGAGTGGCACGTCCGAAGATGGAGACCAAAACTTTGAGGCGGCTGCGGTCTTCGTCTATTTCCTCGACAACGCCGTTGAAGGAGTTAAACGGCCCGTCAGATACGCGCACTTGCTCGCCGATGTCGAAGGTAATTCCCGGACGAGGACTTTCCGCGCCTTCTTGTACCTGCTTCAGCAATCGCATCGCTTCCGTTTCACTGATTGGTTGTGGCTTACTTCCGCCACCGCCGAGGAAGCCTGTTACTTTCGCGGTGTTCTTCACTAAGTGCCATGCGTCGTCGTTCATGTCCATCTTAACGAGGACGTAGCCGGGAAAGAACTTGCGCTCGGCGTTGACCTTCTGGCCTCGCCGAACCATTATAACCTCTTCAGTAGGAACCATCACTTCTTCGATAAATTGATCCAGACCGCGTTTCGCCGCTGTTTCTCTGATGGAAGAAGCTACCTTTTTTTCAAAACCCGAATAAACGTGCAGTACGTACCATAGTTTCGCCATTGCTTTAAGCTCCCAATCCGAGAATAAATTTTACCACAATAGAAATTGCGCCATCGGCCATCATTAGAATCATCGACATGATAAAGATCATGATAAATACGACGATGGTCGTTGTTACAGTTTCCTTGCGACCCGGCCATGTCACCTTTAGAGCTTCTTGCCGTGTTTCGCGTAAAAATCTGACCAGATCTTTCGACATTGTTTTTTCGTCCTTCTATCTTCAATCCCGTTGGTGTTAGCCACCCTGAAGTTTTAGCGTAGGGTGGCAGGAGCGGAGGGACTCGAACCCGCAACATCCGGTTTTGGAGACCGGTGCTCTACCATTGAGCTACGCTCCTCTGTACCGTTTTTCCCTAGTAACCCTCGTCTCCGAAAATCAGATTCGAAATAAGTATATTTAATTTTCAGGGAACAACAGTCAAGTTCTTGTAACCTAAGTTTCCTCAAAAATCCAGAGAAAAGTGAAAAAACCACTTTGCTTATTGCTTTTCATAAGTTTTTATAAGCTGCATCAGCACCTTGAATATTATAGTCGATTAAACAATTAACTGTATATTTTTAATTAGAGCATTTTCACAATAAATTAACATAAGTTAAGGTAGTTTTATAATATATAGTCCTTTAAGTTAACAATTG
>JAGLRU010000408.1 GCA_023136145.1 Alphaproteobacteria bacterium | reverse complement strand
TTGCGTGCAAGCACCCAATCCTTCATAAACTTTTTAGCTCGCCAAATATCCTTAGCTATAAGCTTTGCATCTATTATCAAGTTATGACGAGCGGCGATTACAAAGGTCAGCTCACCTCCTTGCCCAAAACCCTTAATCGCCAGCGTGTACCATTTCCATGCCTCCAAAGGCTTGTTTTCATGTTTAGCTAATGCGGCCAATCGAATAAAGCTATGATTGTAACCGTTGATCGCCGATTCCTCGAACCATCGGCAAGCCTTAACCGTATCCTTGGCAAACCCGCCTTTTCCTTTTGCGTACAGGTCTCCCAGAATGAACTGGGCACGCACGTTCCCCTGTTTGGCAAGAACAATCATATCCTCCATCGGATGTAGATCATTTTCACCAAGCTTCTGATAAACAGGGTCCGGTTGGTACTCAATATCAGCCTGCGCGATTTCAAAAAAATATACCGTCAGGACAGTACACAGAACAATCATCAGAAAATAACGCATCATGTCTGCTCTTCAATAAAATCAATAATTTCGCGCAAGGACGCGCTTTGCTTCAAAAACTTGCTCCGCGAATGAACGGCATATTGTGATGGCTTTATCAAGCTGCGGCTATGAATTTTGGTGATGGAATAAAGTGGCTGCTCACGACTAGAACGAAAGATGGAAAACACAGCCATATCCGTCAGGCTGTCTATGGCGTAATCCCTCCATTCGCCTTTCTGGACATGCCCCCCGTAAAGTGAGAGCAACATACCCAACTCCCCCCGGCTGAAGGTCGTTTTACCGTTCCGGCGAAATTTGTCGCGAAGATAAACAAGCATTGAATTACCTCTGATATTAAAAGTCCGATTGTGGATTTTAGGCTGAATAGCTTTTTTTTAGAAGAGGATAGATAAAACTCCAGACTTATTTAGAACATTCAGTCTTACAAGATTCTGACAAAAGATAGAACGCCTTTGATTTTAGAATATTTCTATTCCTGTACTTTTATATATTGTTTGTTAAGGTAAACTAGAGATAATAAGAAGCTATGCTTCAAGTAAATCACTCTGGAGCTCCAATGGTAGGAGAGACTGATTCAAAAATGAACGACAAGACATCATGCCCTCCTTTGAACAGGGAGAATTGCTCTCATGATATTGCTCGTAAGGTATTTCAAAAAATCGAGGCGATGAATCTCGAACCGGTTCCTTATATTTACGAACTATGGTTCCGTTATTTCCAAGGGTATCCAGAGATCGTTAGTGCCATTGACAATCATCCGGGGAAAATAAACGAGACGACCTGCCACAAGTTTCACAAACGCTATTTAAATAGTGCAGCCAATAACGATGCAATCAAAGCCATAAGCGACAAGATTCAGCACTCCATCACCGAGCTAGCAGGGATGATGAAATCGGCAAAATCCACCACTTCAGAATATGGAGAGGTTCTTGAAGAAACGACTAAAAAAATGGAAACTGCCGAAACAATCGAAGACCTGGGACTTATCGTTTCCAGCATCGTCGAAGACACGAAAATAATGGTACAAAAAAATAACGAGCTGGAATTTCAGCTGACAAATTCCTCAACCCAAGTGGCAGAGCTAAGAAAAAATCTCGACAACGTCAAAAAAGATGCCCTAACGGACGGACTCACAGGACTTGCCAACCGCAAGGCATTTGACAGACAGATTCTTGACTGGGTCGAGGAAGCTAGTGCTTCAAGGGTAGCTCTCTGCCTCATAATGCTAGACATTGACCGCTTCAAGCAATTCAACGACACCTACGGGCATCAGACGGGAGATCAGGTTCTGCGGCTCGTCGCTCGAACACTAACGGACGGCGTGAAGGGTAAGGACATGGCAGCGCGTTACGGCGGGGAGGAGTTCGCGGTCATCCTGCCGGATACGCCACTTTCTGGAGCAGTCAGGGTGGCAGAGATGATACGCAAATCGGTGGAAGACAAGGAAGTCATCAACAAAACCCGCAATGAAAATCTGGGACAGATCACGCTCTCTGCGGGTGTTACCCAGTATATCAGTGGGGAAAGCGTAACGAACTTTATCGAACGCTCCGATGCCGCGCTTTATAAAGCCAAAAATTCCGGACGCAATCAAGTCAAGTCTGCGCAGGAACAGGAACAGTAAAACAGATGACAAAACAATTTAAACTGGGCGGACACAGAGGGCATGGCTGCACCGACAATCCTTTTTATAAAGGCCGCGACATTTCCGGCCTTCCCGTCGAAAATACGCTGGAAAGCATGGATGCCGCCTTTAATATCGGTGCTGATTATATCGAGACGGACGTAATGATGTCGAGGGATGGTGTTTTATTCACTTTGCACAACGTCGTGCCGAAGGATCATTTTTGCGGAGATTCAATACCTTCCGAACTCCTCAACGAAATGCCTTTTACAGATATAAAAAAATACAAAACAGGCCGCAACCAGACCGGAACCATCGCAAGATTCGACGATGTGCTAGAGCTGGTCGCCGAACGTGATCCGCGTACGCTTCCCTGGGCCGTGAATATAGAGATCAAAGGAGTTCAGGGTTCCGCGCAGCCATATGAAGAAAATGATTTTCTGCCCCGCATTGCGGAAGCCGTCAAAAACTCGCACTTGCCACCGGAGCGCATTTTATGGTCTTCCTTCTGCATGGAAAGTTTAATCAGGATATCTGACATTTTCCCGCAATCAAGTTTCGGGATGCTCTTCGGCGAAAAACCGAAAGCAGAGGCCATTTACAATGATCATGTCGAGGGTCCACATTACCAGTACCTTCCATTTGACATTAAAACGGTTGATCTTGTGTGCGAAGAATGGGAAAAATACGCGCATAAAAAAGCCGTTTTAGGATATGCGCATCCTGAAACCATGACGATCACCAAATACATGATAGATGCCATTGCCGAGAGAAAGCTAGGGATAAACAGCTGGGGTCTGTTTGAAGAATTAGATACCGAGCGCGCCGCCGTCTATAGAAATATTTTCAACCATACCGCCAAGAAGAACGTGAATTACACAGCAATCACGGATTATCTACCTGAAATGGCAAAACAGAACAAACTTTCGCTTTGACCGATACCAATTTACGTTAAAAATGACCCACAGACACTGTCATCCTAACGGCTGCATAGTGTAAGGGCATATGCCATGCAGCGAGGGGGTCAGTTCGTTGCGTCAGGGAAAATCCCTCACATGCGGTCAGGATGGCGGAAATCAAAACGGGATTTCGTCATCCATGTCGTTTTTGGGGGAAGCACCGCCGCTTGATGCCGCAGGTTCTTCAGAAAACTCATTCGCCGCCGTACCGCCACTGGAGCCACCGCTTCTAGTATCAAGCATCGTCAAATTTCCATTGTAGGGACGCAACACGACTTCAGTGGTGTAAACGTCGCGACCATCCTTTTCATACTTGCGAGTTTCAAGCTGGCCTTCGAGATAAACCTTGGAACCCTTTTTCAGATATTTTTCAGCAATGCCAACCAGCGCATCGTTCGTGATGGAAATTCGGTGCCATTCAGTGCGTTCCCTGCGTTCGCCGCTCGTTTTATCTTTCCAGCTTTCCGAAGTTGCGACGGAAAAATTAGCAACACGCCCACCATTGGGGAATGAACGCACTTCGGGGTCTTTCCCAAGATTTCCGATAAGAATCACCTTGTTTACACTTCCAGCCACGGTCATATTTCCTTTCAAAAAAAATTCATTAGAATGCTGAAATATTTAACATGCTTCTGAGCTTTAAATAAAGAGGGAATTCTAAATAAACATAATTGCCTAAAACGTCTCCATACCGACCCAAACCACTACTTGTTGGTAGGACTAAACAGCTAAACAACCTCCCAGATACCCGCAATATAGCGAACATGGCAAGGCAGTGGAGAGTGTTAAAGAATTTTGTAGTTTTTAGAAATAGCCTTAAAAGTAGTTTTGCTATATTTTGTTGTAAGTCTAAATACTACAGCAAATATCAAGATATGCTCCGCTATTCAGTTATTACGTTTATAACCAATTGGAAATGGTTGTTAATTATACTTAAAGGCACTTTCAAATGTCAAAGCCACGTCCAATCTCTGACCTTGTTCCCAGCCTTGCCAAAGGAATTCTTGGCCGGAAAGGACTATTGTTCGGGAAACTAGTGACGGAATGGCCAAACATTATCGGCCCAGAAATAGCCTCCAAAACGACTCCGCTTGATCTCAGATTCGCCGGAAAGTATGGTAAAAAGAATAATCAAGCCATTCTACATATCTCCGTACAGGGTGCTTTCGCGCTCGAAATCAGCTACCAGAAAGCCCTGCTCCTCGAACGGCTGAACATGTTTTTCGGCTACCCTGCAATCAAGGACATCAAGATAATACAGCAAGCTAGCGTTATGAATAACAAAAGACGAAATTCAGCAATACTCCGCCCTCTGACTACGAAAGAAGAGCATACTCTGGACGGAATGGTATCTGAAATTCAAGAAAACGATTTACAAACGGCACTAAAGAATTTAGGAAAAGCGATACTCTCGCGTCAAGCAAAAGAAAATACTGGAATGGTAAAAATATGAAAGTATCCGCAAACACTCTCCGCAGAGGCATGGTAATTGAGTACAATAACAAACTTTGGATGATTATGGAAAACGAGCTTCGTTCCCCCGGCAAAGGAACAGCTGTAGCGCAAATCATTATGCGCGATGTTATCGCCGGAAACAAAATGGACATCCGGTTCGCCACTCAGGACACAGTGGAACGCGTCCATATTGATGAGATGGAGTTTCAGTTCCTCTATTCAAGTGGCACCGAATACACGTTTATGAACAAAGAGACATTCGAGCAGATCACCATAAATGAAGACCTGATCGGCTCACCTGCTGAATTCCTGCAAGACGGCATGACCGTAAAAGCGCAAATGCACAATGACAGACCTCTTTCGGTCGCCCTCCCTGAAACAATCACCATGAAAATCGTGGAATCCGATCCTGTCGTAAAGGGTCAAACGGCATCATCATCCTACAAACCTGCAAAACTGGAGAACGGCGTTCGTGTTCTAGTTCCGCCTCACATCGGATCCGGCACACGCATCGTCGTTCGCACCGCTGATGCCACTTACGTCGAACGCGCAAAGGACTGATACACATGGCAGCTCGCCGCTCTGCACATTTAAACGTGATGATCGAAGCAATCGAAAAGGCCGGACGTGCACTAACGCGCGATTTCGGAGAAGTCGAGCAATTGCAGGTCTCCAGAAAAGGCCCCGGAGATTTCGTCTCTGCGGCTGATTTCAAATCTGAAAAAATTCTGCGGGAAGAACTCCTTAAAGCGCGTCCATCCTATGGTTTCCTGTTTGAGGAAAGCGGGGAGTTCAAGGGCGAGGACAAAAACTTCCGCTGGATCATCGATCCACTGGACGGAACTACAAACTTTCTTCACGGACTGCCACACTGGTCAATCTCAATTGCATTAGAAAAAAACGGGGAAATCGTCGCGGCTGTCACCAACGATCCAATCAAGCACGAATTATTCTTCGCCGAAAAAGGCGGTGGCGCTTTTATAAACTCCAAACGCTTGCGCGTTTCAGGACGCATCTCTGAAGAAGACTGTCTAATGAGCTTCGGCACCGAAAAAACGAAAGAATTTTTTTCCGATCTCGGCGCAACAGCTCCTTCCGTCGGGGGGATGCGGCGCATGGGAAGTGCCTGCCTCGACCTCGCCTATGTCGCCGCCGGACGCTTTGACGTGTTCTGGTGTCATGGTTTGCATCCATGGGACACCGCCGCTGGCAGTCTGCTGATAAAAGAAGCTGGAGGCTTCATCACTGACATGGACGGGGGTAAAAACTATATCTACGGACGCAGCATCCTCGCAGCCAACCAGTCACTGCATACTGGATTTCTCAAAAAACTCAAGCAATCTTCCACAAAAGAGCCTATAAAGGGCAAGATATCACACTAGGATTATAAGAGGCGTTTCATGAAAAACTCGATGATCCTTCTGTCCTTCGTATACGGTTTGCTAATCATATTTACCTTTTCCATCGCCTCAGCCATCGAGTACAGGTACGTCAGCCCTGCAAGATCCGCCGTTGAAATTGATATGAGCGTCCTTGGTGAGATGGAACATGGACAAGACATGCCGTTATCCAACGTCCCCAATCCACGCGCCGTCCCGCTTCCTGTCGTCACGACAATACCACTTGACATTGACACAAAAGCCGAACCAATAACTCTGCCGCAAATGAGAGCACCTATGCCTGAAAAGCGGCTGTTAAAACCTTTCTTCACCGCCCATTCCAAACCGAAGAAGGTTGCGCTTCCTGTCAAAAATTTAGAACGCACCACTTCCGCAGCAAAAACATATAAAGAACCGAAGAAAGCGAAAATTATTACTCCATCAGCCTTCCACAAACTGACCATAGAATTTGATGCCTCATCCAGCGAAATTTCATCGACAGCTTATAGGAAACTCAATGCTTTAGTCGCACAAATGAACGCCGCACTGGAAATGCGCGTGCAAATCCGCGCCTACGCTGGGGAAGACAACAACGGTCAAAGCGGTGCACGCCGCATGTCACTTTCTCGCGGGCTGATGGTACGCACCTACCTAACAGACAAGGGGATCGAGCCTACGCGCCTTGACATCCGCGCCCTCGGCTCCAAAAC
>JAGLRU010000407.1 GCA_023136145.1 Alphaproteobacteria bacterium | reverse complement strand
TTTCCGCCCAGAATCTCGATGGAGCGGTTGGAAATGACTTCGTTGATGTTCATGTTTGTCTGGGTGCCGGAGCCTGTTTGCCATACTACCAGTGGAAAATGGTCGTTTAAGGAGCCGTCCACAACCTCTTCGGATGCCTGAACTATGGCTTGGCCGAGCTTTTTATCAAGAGAGCCTAATTCCATATTTGCAATGGCTGCGGCTTTTTTCTGAACGCCAAGAGCGATGATAAGTGGTAACGGCATTAATTCTGTGCCGATTTTAAAATTCTGATAAGCCCGCTGAGTCTGCGCGCCCCAGTATTTATCAGCAGGAACATCTATTTCGCCCATGCAATCGCTTTCAATGCGGGTTTTTATTGTTTTTTCGGTGGCTGAACAGTTCTGGGACATGGGATATTACTCATTTTAGTTTTTCATTTTCATTTTGAGCAAAAAGCCTTCACAAATCAATGATATTTGGGCATCATGACACTTCGGAAATTCTGAATAGTCAAAATGGGGACTAAATGGCAAAAAAATTAACTATTAAAACAGTAAAAGATCCTGTACTTCAAATTTATCAACATGTTTTGAAAGAAGATAAGTTGGTATATATAGCGGTAGCTAATAAGAAAATTAAATACAAGAATGGCAAAAGTTCTAGAATTGTTTATATAGGAAGAACAGAAAGAGGAGTAAAACGCATAGCAAAAAGTGCGGCGGTGAGGGCTGAGAAATTACTAAAAATCCATGGATTAAAGCATCTAGAATTTTATATTATCACGAGCGAAAAAAAACAAAAATTAGAAACATGGAAGAAACTGGAATCTGCCGCTATTTTGGCTTTTAGAGGAGAATATGGACAGGTACCGAAAGGCAATATAAACGGTAAAAATAAAGAAGTGACGGATGAATTTGAATATTTTGAAAGAGAACGCATTCTAAAAATACTAGAAAAACACTCATAAAGAATAGAAGATAAAAAAATGCTAAAAAAATCCTTCCAGCCCAAAGAGATCGAAGAAAAACTTTACCTTAAATGGGAAAAGTCAGGGGCTTTTGCAGCCGATGTAAAAAGCAGCAAAACCCCCTACTGCATTCCCATGCCTCCCCCCAATGTAACGGGCAGTCTACATATAGGTCATGCTTTTAATATGACATTGCAGGATATTCTAAGCCGATATGAACGTATGCGCGGAAAGGACGTTCTATGGCAGCCCGGGACAGATCATGCAGGTATTGCAACACAGATGGTCGTGGAGCGTCTTCTAGCCAAGGAAGGCAAAACCCGTAATGACCTTGGACGTGAGGGATTCTTAAAGCGTGTTTGGAAGTGGAAGAAGGAGTCGGGGGATACGATTACCTCCCAGCTTCGTAGTCTGGGTACAACTCCGGATTGGCAGCGCGAACGATTTACGATGGACGAGGGGTTTAGTAAAGCTGTCAACAAGGTGTTTGTTCAGCTCTTTCATGAGGGTTTGATTTACAAGGACAATCGCCTTGTGAACTGGGATCCGAAGCTTCATACGGCTATTTCGGATCTTGAGGTTGAGCAAAAAGAAGTCAAGAGCCACATGTGGTATTTCCGGTATCCGGTTGAAGGTGAGAAAGATCGTTTTATTGTTGTTGCGACTACACGCCCTGAAACTATGCTGGGTGATACGGCTATCGCTGTTCATCCTGATGATGCGCGCTACAGTGGTTTGGTGGGAAAATTTGTAATTCTGCCAATCGTTGGACGTAAGATTCCTATTGTTGCCGATTCCCATGCTGATCCGGAAAAAGGAACCGGTGCCGTCAAGATAACTCCCGCGCATGATTTCAACGATTTTGAGGTCGGAAAGCGTCATAAGCTTCCGATGATTTCTGTCTTTGACAAGGACGCGAAGCTGAACGAAAACGCACCGGAGGAATACCGCGGGATTGACCGTTTTGAGGCGCGTAAGAAAATTCTCGCCGAGATGGAGGTTCTTGATCTTATTGAAAAAATAGAACCGCACGTTCTTATGATGCCTTACGGAGACCGTTCCGGCGTTGTTGTTGAGCCGATGCTGACGGATCAATGGTACTGCGATGCGAAAACACTCGCTGCTCCGGCGATTAAGGCTGTAGATGACGGGCGCGTGCAGTTTATTCCTGCCAACTGGTCGAAAACTTATTACGAATGGATGAATAATATCCAGCCATGGTGCATTAGCCGTCAATTATGGTGGGGACATCAGATTCCCGCATGGTACGGCCCGGAAAAATCCGTTTTCGTCGCAGAAAAAGAAGAAGAAGCTTATGCCGAAGCGAAAAAGAAATTCGGTGATGATGTTAAACTGGAGCGCGATCCGGATGTACTGGATACATGGTTTTCCTCCGCGCTATGGCCGTTCTCGACACTTGGCTGGCCGGACGATGTGGAAGAGGTAAAACGCTATTATCCGGCCGAAACGCTGGTGACGGGCTTCGACATTATCTTCTTCTGGGTGGCGCGTATGATGATGATGGGTCTGCACTTTATGGATGATGTGCCGTTTCGCAAAGTCTATATCCACGCGCTAGTACGCGATGAAAAAGGTCAGAAAATGTCGAAGTCGAAAGGCAACGTCGTTGATCCGCTGGAGCTGATTGATACCTACGGCACAGATGCTTTGCGTTTTACGCTAACATCGCTTGCAGCGCAGGGGCGGGATGTAAAAATTTCTCCCGCCCGCGTTGAAACCAATCGCAACTTTACGACCAAGCTCTGGAATGCGGCGCGGTTTTGCGAGATGAATGGGTGCGTTTTGACTACCGATTATAGACCGGAGGAGAACAAACATATCCTCAATAAATGGATTGTAAGCGAATTGGTGTTATTAAGCCGGAAAGTGTCAGAGTCACTTGATGCTTTCAGATTCAATGATGCAGCCTCGCATCTTTATCATTTTACATGGGGTACTTTCTGCGATTGGTATATCGAATTTACCAAACCGTTGTTAAGTGGATCCGATGAGAGCGTCAAAAAAGAAGTGCGTGAAACAACTGGCTGGGTGTTGGATCAGTTGTTGTTATTGCTTAATCCCGTTATGCCTTTCTTGACTGAGGAACTACATGCTCATTTGCTTGGTAAGGAAGCGGTTGAAAAAGATGATTGGCTCCAGATGAAAACGTGGCCGGAGTTTGATGATAAAATTATCGATAAAACGGCTTCGGACGAAATGAACTGGGTCGTGCGGCTTATCTCTGGTATTCGCAGTGTTCGCTCTGATATGAATGTTCCGGCGGCGGCGCAAATCAAGATGCTGCTTAAGGGGGCAAGCGAGGTTAATAGAGAGCGTCTCAAAGTCTATAACGACATTATCCGGCGACTGGCGCGGCTGGAATCTGCCGAGGTTTCTGAAGAAGTACCGCAAAATGGTGCTATCCAGATCGTTCTTGATGAAGCCAATATCATTCTGCCTATTGCTGATGTTATTGATATTGATCAGGAACGTACCCGCCTTGAAAAAGAGATTGAGAAAGTTACAAAGAATATCGAGAAGATCAACAAGATGCTCTCTAACCCCAACTTCCTTGCCAAAGCACCGGAAGAAGTGATAGAGGAGCAAAGGGAAACAATGCGAAACGCCGAAAACGTCTGCCAGAAGCTTGGATTGGCACTAAAGCAGATCGAGGCGGCTTGAAAAACTCGAAATTGTTTCTTTATTGCCATTCCGGCGGAGGCTGGAATCTCTCTTAATGTTGCAACGAGATACCGTCTTTCGCCAGTATGACGGTTGTGCGGGTGCATTAAAATACTTTGTTATGCCGGACTTGTTCCGGCATCCAAAAGGCAGTCTTGCCGTCATGTGGATTCTCTTTTCATCATAAGACGCGCGGATACGCTTTTAGATCCCCGTGCAAGGCGAGGGTGACGGGTTACTTTATGGGGGTATCAGTAATCTATATTTGGCGGTTCGTTTGCCATCATATTACCTACCCCACCAGAAGGCCTTTTTCAATTGCTTGATTTATGCGGCGGACGAATTCGGAGGGGTTTTTGAGTGGTTCGCCCTCGACGATCCTAGCTTGATCAAGCAACAGGAAAGCTGTATCGGTTACGATTTTTGACTTTGCGTCATTTGAAACCATATTTTTCAGTTTTAGGATGACGGGATGCTGTCCGTTGATTTCTAGAATGTGTTGGTGCGTCTTTTCATATCCCTGTGACTTTTTCAGGATTCTCTGCATGTTGATGTCCATGTCGTTTTCGGGAGCAACTAGGCATACTGGACTGTTTATCAGTCGCTCGGACAGGCAAACGTCCTTAACTTCGTCGAATAGGATTTCCTTTAGACGTGTTAGCAGTTTTTCAGTAAGATCGTTTGTGTTTTCCGACTTTGGATCTTCTTTTGTATTTGTATCTATCTTGGACAAATCCGCTGCGCCGCGTGTTATGGACTTGAATTTTTTATTTCTGAAATCGCCCTGAATAGGTAGCCAGAATTCGTCGATGGTGTCCGTCATAAACAGAACTTCGATGCCTTTGGCTTTGAATGCTTCCAGTTGTGGGCTGTTCTTTGCTGTTTCCGGGTCGCCCGCAGAAAGGTAATAGATATTTTCCTGTCCGGGCTTCATGCGGTTGATATAGTCCTCAAGGGAGGTTAGCCCTTCGGAGCCGGTCGAACGGAAGCGTACGACCTTGCAGAGAGCTTCGCGGTAGGAGTGTGCATCGTACAGCCCTTCCTTTATCACGGAGCCGAATAGTTCCCAGAATTGCTCGAATTCTTTTGGTTCCTTTTCGGCCTTTTCCTGTATTTCTCCAAGAACCTTGCGTGTGATAGCAGAACTCATCTTAGCTATTAGTGGATTGTTTTGCAGCATTTCGCGACTGATGTTGAGGGGCAAATCTTCGCTGTCCACCACGCCTTTCAGAAAGCGCAAGAAGGGAGGAATCAAACCTTCAAGCCCGTCTGTTATAAAGACTCTCTTGACGTATAGTTTTACTCCGTTTGGGCGGCGAGGATCATAGAGATCGAAAGGTTTCATGCCTGGTATGAACAGCAGATTGGTATATTCGAAGGTTCCCTCGGCGTGCCAGTGCATCGTTAGCCATGGTTGATCCATAGCTAGAGCACCGGAAACATGGTGATAAAATTCACCGTATTGCTCCGGAGTGATGTCAGACTTCGGGCGCATCCACAGTGCGGAAGCCTTGTTTACCATCGTGGCATTTTCGCCTTCGCCGAGCATAATCGGGAAGTCAATATGGTCGGAGTATTTTTTGATTACCTGCTTTAAACGTTCTTCCAGTAGATATTCGCTGGCCTCGTCTTTCAGGTGCAAGGTGATTTCTGTGCCGCGAATGTCTTTCAGATGTTCGTCTACCGTATAGCTACCCTTGCCTTCCGACATCCACAGCCATGCGAATTTGTCTCCTGCTTTGCGGCTGAGAACTTCGACTTTGTTTGCCACCATAAATGTGGAGTAGAAACCAACGCCGAACTGACCGATCAGAGCCATGTCTTTTTTGCCGTTTTCAAGTTGGCTGAGAATTTCGCGAGTGCCGGAGTGGGCGATGGTGCCGAGGTTTTTGACCAGTTCCTCTTTGTTCATGCCGATGCCGTTGTCGCTGATTTTTAGTGTGCGTGCGTCGGTGTCGAACAGGATGCTGATTTTTAACTCAGTATCTTTGGAAATTAGTTTTGGCTTGGCTATGGCTTCGTAACGCAGGCGGTCGCATGCGTCTGAGGAGTTCGATATCAGCTCACGCAGGAAAATTTCCTTATCGGTGTAAAGGGCGTTTGCGACAATATCCAGCAGACGGCTGACTTCGGTTTGAAATTCGAGTTGTTCGGACATGGCTTTTATAGCTCCTTAGATTTTGATTTCAAAAAAATTTTGTCATTCTGAGCGAAGCGAAGAATCTTTCTTCCTTTGAAAACAAAGAAGATTCCTCAGTCGCTACGCTTCTTCGGAATGACAATTTTGGGTTTTTCAGCAAACTGTTAGTAGTATATAAAACATAATTACTTATTTAACTATAGTGACATTCTCCCTTCAGGCATCTTCATATCAGTCCGTTTTCTATCTTCGTCTTCTTTCTTACTGTCTTCTGCATTATATTGGAAAAACACAGGAACAGAAAATTTAACACGGTTCTCATGTAAAAACTTTATAGAATCATACGGACGGATGGTTGACCGTCCTTTCTGACGGTTGCCAGATCTGCTGCATTGGGGTCATTTAGTTCGGACTGGGATGCTGTTTTTATCAATGTTTTCTCCATAAGATCGCAAAAAATTATGCTTTATAAAGTTTGTACTGTTGTAAACGAAACTTATGCTAGATATATTGGGATTGAATTTCAGACTTATATCACTAGCTGCATTCTGAAGAAAGGCGGAAATAACATGAAAACGAAAATTTTAACACTGGCTTTGGCCTCAACATTGGCTCTCGGAGGCTGCATGCAGGATGGTTCAATGGGCTATCCGTGGGGTATGGGCACTAAGCAAACTATAGGCACTGGCACAGGTGCTGTTGTCGGGGGTCTTCTTGGTTCCAAAGTTGGAGGTGGCAGCGGTCAACTCTGGGCTACTGGCGCGGGTGCTCTTTTGGGTGCTTTTGTCGGCAGTTCTGTCGGCAAATCGCTGGATCAAGTTGATAGGATGTATCATCAGCAGGCTATTGAGCATGCGTATTCTGCTCCTCTCAACAAAACCATTTCATGGCATAACCCTGAATCGGATCATAGAGGTTCTGTCACGCCGATTCGTGAAGGTCGTCAGGCTGCAACCGGCAATCTGTGTCGCGAGTACAAACAAGCTATTATCATTGATGGCAATGCTGAAAGCGTAACTGGGGTGGCTTGTCAGAGTGCTGATGGTACTTGGGTATTGGCGAATTAAGTCATTTTTCATAAAATAGAAAAGGGCTAACCGGAAGGTTGGCTCTTTTTTTATGCGGTGGGTGATGCAGCTTTTAAACGTCACCGTTTTCCTATTTTCAGAAGAATGTTGACTTTGTATGCAAAAGGAATATAGAGTGTTTCCATTCTTGATGCGGAGGTATTCTCTGCATCTTCGTAAAAATGAATAATAACAAGGATATTACAAAAACATGACCAAACGACTCAATGGTAAAAAAGCACTTATTCTCGTTTCTAGTGGCGTGGATGAAACGGCGATGTCAATGCTTCAGCGTGAATTGCTCAATGAGGGCGCGACTATCAAAACTGTCGGTACTGAGCAGGGGCTTGTGAATAGCTGGAACGATAAGGCTTGGGGACTTTATTTTCCGGTTGATATTCAGATTAGTTTGGCTTTGGGATCGGACTTTGATTTACTGATTGTGCCAAACGGTGAACGTGGCATCAAAAAGCTCTCCGCTAATCCTCATGCGGAACGTATTCTTTCTAGCTTTATCGTGGCGCAGAAACCGATGTGCTTGATGGGAGATGCGCTTGAACTGCTGGTTAAAACGGGTCATGCAGAACATGAAAAGAGCGCGAACGTTATGACTGGAGAATGTGTTGGAGAGATACCGGCGTTTTTGCAAAAAATGATTGAGTATTTTGTTGATGAAGAGTCAATGAAAATCGCAGCATAAGTTATAGTTCTTTGTCGGAAAATAAAGCTAAACAACTATAGCTAGAGAACATTATGATCAATGCAGTGTGCTAGGCAAAAATGCTGTTGGTGTGACTCTAGTCAAAATTTTGCGTTTTAATGTATCTTTTTTTGTATCAACGACAATACGTCCATCCTTGACAGACAGATGATTCAACTCAGGCAAGTCAAATTTAAGTTTTTGCACAGCATCGTCCAGATAATGCTGATCTTGTTTCTTTGCCTTGACAAGGATAAGCTTATATTTTTTAGCATTATCTTTTACAGAAAAACTCGGTTGAAAAATCCCAAACGTCATGTTGGAGTCTGGATGGTCGATATAGTTGTGATTTTTGCTAGCGTTGTT
>JAGLRU010000406.1 GCA_023136145.1 Alphaproteobacteria bacterium | reverse complement strand
CCAAGGGAAAACGTGAGCCATAAGACGAATATCGCGCCGAAGATGGTCAATACCATCTCTTGTTCTTTCATGGCTGATTTTTTTTCGCTCATCGAATTGCCCTCAGTAAAATCAGTACCAGTATTGCCCTAAATATTCGCCCTTCACCCAAATCTTGATGTAATTTGGTTGCGACCGTGGCGTGGTCGCATATCCTGTGCAAAGTTCAGTTTCAGGCTGGCAATCGCTTGGAAAACACATGTACGCATGATTGTGATCGCCGGTTTGCTTGAGGCTGTATCCTTTCTTGCAATCCTCATACGCTTCATAGCCAAGCTTATATCTTCCGTCCGTTCCCACACCATCCGGACCAGTCGTGCAGGAAGATAATGAGGGCAGAGGTGACATATGGCGCTTAAGGCGGTAACGAAAAGCTTTGTAAGCCGCGCTGCATCCGGACGGAAAACCACCGGGCATACAGATCCAGATTGCACATTCCGCCTGTGACGCCGCTTGCGCACGACCCGGATTAGAAAAAGTAAAAACAACTGCGATCAAGATAATCGAGAAAAATTGGCGCATGATTTCTGCCTTCCTTATGATTCAAAATTGTCGCTTTTGTGCGGTAAGTCTGCAAAATAATCCGAACGTAGACAAGTTATTTTCGCATGCTTAAAAAGGCGCAGAAGAGCTTATGCCCGGAAGATAGAGAACAATCTTAATAATAATCTGTAGAAGCTCCCTTTTGGCGCACAGTGATAATAACGGTCTCTGAAATACAATTTTTTGTTGTTATTTGAACCTTATTATCATAAGATATAACCATAATTACAAAATTATTCCTTTATAAATCATGAGGAAAATTATGGAACAGCTAAAAAACGTCTGCCGCTCAGATCACCTATTAAAAGCTGACCCTTTCCACAAACTCCTAATAGATGATGGAAAAATTAAACCTAACGGTACTGAAATCAAAAAGCGTCGCAAAACTCGCTGTATGACACAAGACCGACTGTCTGAAGAAACTGGTTTGGCTCGCAAGACTATTCGTAATCTTGAAAGTAACCCAACGTATCGCTGCAGAGCGTCCACAATCAATATCCTTTCTAAATTCTACGGAATAGAGCCACATCTCCTTATAAAGCAAGAAGACGGCTCCTCTATCAAGCTTCTGAGAACCGCTCAAGAAATGATTGATGTGAATACAAAGATAGCAACCTCGGCACGAAAATTTTTAGCCTGTGTGGGGTCTAGATGCAGTGATGAAAACTATATGCGTATAGTAGAAGAAACTTTGATAAAATACCCGACCGTTATCCATTACCGGGTAATGGCTTTACCCCCCTTCAAAAAGATATTTCAAGATCACCTTTTGAAATTGCTGCATATCCGCAACCCGGTTGACCGTACTCATGGTTATAAAACCCTTCATATAGGTTTCCACGAAGATACGGTAAGACAGCCGGAATACGGCATATGTGTCAACGAAACGACGGTTCTGATTGTATTGCCTTCAATGTTTGGTTTTGGAGAATACAACACGGCGTTGCTGATAGAAGATGTCAAAGCCGCAGAAAAATATTTTTTTCTGGCAAAAAGTCTTTATCTGGCAGGGAGGTTTTTGGAAACGAAACAAGCTATACTGCAGTTAGGGCTTGTAAAGGATGGAGAGCTGCATGAATAAAGATACCGTTCCTCTTGAGAGTATCATTGAATTCGTTTGGGAACTTGGTGCGAACGCCTTCCAGAGCCTTTGAAGACGAAACAAAGCCAATTATTGAGGTTATTTCGAACTGAGTCATCGCTCATTAGCTTTCTTTTCATCGTAAAACAGTAAACTCCATTTGTTCCTGACGGGAATATAAAGCGCACTTTATATCTTGCTAGGACATTTCCGCCCTTTTTAAGGGCATCTAAAGGTACCCCTAAGGTACCTAGCCATCCTTCGAATCATGATTTATTCTTCCTTATCCGCGATAGATATAATTTAGGGAGATATGAGCATGCTCAATAAAAACGGTATGAAAAGTCTGCGTAATCTACTTTTATTCGCAATCATAAGCGTATTTTTATTACATACTGACAGTGCCTTCGCGCAAACAAACGGTGCATTGTTCGACTCAGGAACAAATTTCCTGAACGCGCTGTCACAGCTTCTCACTTCCACTTGGGCGCGAATTATCGGTATCATCGCCGTCGCGATTTTGGGATTTCTGTACATGCTAGGAAGGGTCTCCATGCAGATCACTATCGCCGTCATCGCGGGCATCATCCTTGTCTTCGGCGCACCGGCGATTGTCGATAGCATTCACGGCTCGCTTGGATAATCCACGATGGAAGAAGACGCGCAGGTTGACATTGATCCACTCTTTATCGGTATGACTCGCCCACCGATGGCAATGGGTGTACCGATGGAATTTTTTGGGATGAATTTCATCCTATTCGGCGTGGGGATGATTATGTTTCTGTCACTTTCAGACAAGATGTGGTTTCTTGCTTGCGTTACTCTTCCGCTTCATGTGGCTGGCTATATCGCAACGGAAAAAGACCCGCATTGGATGCGCGTGTATCTTACGAAGATAAGTCGATGTGCTCCGATCAGAAATCGAAGATTTTGGAAGAGCAACAGTTACAAACCATAAAAAGAGCAAAGCATGCTGACCACATCTAAAAAAAACGAAACACTTTTTGGAGCTTTAGCCAGAACTGAAGAATCGGTCAGTCACTTTGTTCCTTACACTCGCCATATTGATGAAACTACGATCAAGACCAAGGAGGGCTATCTCCTAAAGGTTATCAGGATCGAAGGAATGCCGTTCGAGACAGCTGACCAAATAGATCTTAATCAACACAAGAATATTCGTTCTACCATGCTGCGCGGTCTCTCGAATAGCCGTTTTGCCCTTTATTTTCACATCATTCGCCGTGAAGAAAAATCCGGCATAGACGGCTTCTTTGAAAACGACTGGTGCCGTGCGCTAGATCAAACGTATCAAAGAAAACTCTCCGCCAAGCGTATGTTCGTTAATGAACAATACTTTACCATTGTGCGCCGCCCGCAACAAGGAGCTATCGGTCTTATCGCGGAGATTGGCTGTACGATTTTCAACAAGATCAACCGACAGATACAGCAGGAGCAGGAGGTAGAAGCGCATAAGGCTTTGAATGAAGCCGTCTCTAATCTTCTTACGACACTAGCACCGTACCGACCTGAACTTCTCGGTATAGAGAAAACAGAACGCGGGCTGTTCTCTCAGTCGCTATCTTTCCTGTCCTATCTCTTGAACCTTGAGAAAACGTCGATTCGCTTGCCGCAGAAGGCGATTGCTGATTACATTCCCAGCAAGCGTATTTCTTTTGGCAAGGAAACTTTCGAGATTCGCGGCGCAACTCCTGGCGATGTTAAGCTAGGCGCTATTCTTTCCCTGAAAGAATATGCGGACGGCACCGGCCCCGGTATGCTGGACGGCCTTTTACGCCTTCCGCACGAATTCATCGTGACACAATCCTTCGGCTTTGTTGACAGGCAGGCATCTCTTTCCGCCATGCGTGAAATAAAACGTAAGCTTATCTCCGGTGAGCAAGGTGCAACCAGTCTTGAATCTGACATGGATAACGCTATCGACGATCTGGCCTCTGGCCGCTCGATTTTCGGCGAACATCACCTTACAGTCACGGCTATCGGCAAAGACGCGACAGACCTTGACCATACGGTAAGCGATTGCGTATCCGCTTTCATCAATCTCGGCATTGTCGCGGCTCGTGAGGACATCAACATGGAAGCCGCATTTTGGGCGCAACTGCCGGGGAATTTCAGCTATATCGCACGACGGGCTCTTATCTCGAACGGAAACTTTGCGGGCTTTGCAAGTCTGCATAATTTTCCCGCTGGGGAGGCTACAGGCAATCATTGGGGATCGGCCATCACACGCCTTGAAACAACCTCCGGTACGCCTTACTGGTTCAATTTTCATGAACGCGACGTAGGCAACTTCACTGTCATCGGCCCTACGGGAACTGGCAAAACTGTTCTTTTGACTTTCCTTCACGCACAAGCGCAACGCCTCGCGCCGCGTTCCGTTTATTTCGACAAAGATCGGGGCGCTGAAATCTACCTTCGGGCAATAGGTTCAGATTATACAATTGTCCGCGCAGGTACACCTACGGGTCTAAATCCCCTTCAACTCCCTGACACGGCAGACAATCGCGTGTTCCTGAGAGAATGGGTACGTCTGCTTGTCAGTATTGATAACGATATTCCTGTATCAGCACAGGATTTAGAAATCATCGCTAATGCAGTAAAGGATAACTTCAAGGTGTCTCAGACACATCGGCGATTACACTACTTTTCGGAACTTCTGGCAGGGCACGAAAGAAAAGGCGGCAGTTCGCTCGCTTCGCGCATTGCAAAGTGGCATGGCGACGGGGAACGCGCATGGTTGTTCGACAACCAACAGGATACACTTTCACTAAAAAACAAGAATATTGGTTTCGACCTTACGTCTATCCTTGACGATAAAATCAGCCGGACGCCTTGGATGATGTACGTTTTTCACCTTATCAGCCAGCTTCTGACCGGCGAGAAGGTTATCATCATGCTTGATGAAGGCTGGAAGATGCTGGATGACCCTGTGTTTTCAGCCAAAATCAAAGACTGGATGAAAACAATACGTAAGCAGAACGGCATTCTTGGCTTTGCCACCCAATCCGCACGAGATGCACTGTGCAGCAGTGTCGGAGATGCAATCATTGAGCAATCGCCGACGCAGATATTCCTTCCGAATGCTCGTGCAACAAAGAAAGATTATTGTGAAGGCTTTGGCCTATCTGGACATGAGCTGAAACTGATCCGTGAATTAACACCAGAATCCCATTGTTTCCTTATCCGGCATGGTACTGAGTCCGTCATTGCAAGGCTCGATCTTTCCGGCATGGAGGATTTTGTTTCCGTTCTCTCAGGACGGACTGAAACCGTACGTTTGATGCAGGAGCTGATCGAGTCACATGGCCCCGCCAATGAAAACTGGCTACCGCTTTTTCTGAAATCAAGGAAAAGTTTATGAGAATATCACTGATTTTTATGATCTTGGTTTTCGTCCTGCCTTCATTCCATGCTGGAGCACAAGGCATTCCAGTTTTTGATGCTTCAAATTTTGGTCAATTCATCGCCCAACTCGACCAGATGTCAAAAGAATACCAGAAGCAACTTGATCAACTCGACCAGGCCGTGCAGCAAACAAATGCAATCACCGGTACTCGAAATATGGGCTCTTTGGCAAACAGTTCTCTCGAAGCCAAGTTTCGCCGCTATCTCCCGAACACATGGCAGGACACCATGCGCATGATAGACGCATCAAGTCTACCAAACGGCGCTCTTGGTACTCGAAGCATCTATAGCAGCCTTCATCAGACTTACAATCCTCTATCAGGTGCGCAACGTATGACGCAAGACCCGACTGGCCCAATAGCGAAGGCTTTCGACCGCAGAACGGAAACGACCTATGTGGCAATGGCGGCAAGCGAACAGGCGTACAATAACGCAATTGGCAGATTACAAACCTACGAAACTCTCTTGGGAGAAATCAACAAGACGCAGGATTTAAAAGCATCCATTGATCTTCAGGCCAGAATTGCCGCTGAAAATGGCATGGCGATTAATGATCTTATGCGCCTCCATGCCATTGAGATTCAGCAAAAAGCAGCTGAAGACAACGAAATCTTGACCAACGAACGCCGCGCCAGCAGCGCAAATCGCTTCGATGCCGATAAAGCGGCGCAAGCATTCAAATTACAGGAGTAAAAGATGAGAACCACATTTATCGCATTGATATTTATGGCAGCATTTTCTCTTTCCGCTTGTGAAAAGAAGGAAAACCCGTTTACCAAGGCAGATATAGATCATCTCGTTTCACTGGTTTATAAAAATAAAACAAGGGAAATTGAGTTTTGCGCTCGGCAATGGGCTGATCAATCTGTCGCGAAATCAGGAGACCTGAAGAAATGCGAGGCTATCGCAGTACAACTGATCCATCTCTTTCAGAAAGAAGGTTTTAAAGGTCTAACAGCTGAGGATGTTGAATTCCCCTCTCTTTGGATTACCTTCAACAAAAAGGCGAAGGCAGCGGCAGATATTAAAGCTGGCGTTAAGCAATTGAACGATGCCTTTAAATGGTGAAAGAATGGATCAACTAATTACAAACGTGGACAGCATTATTTTGGGCTTCTTGCAGGGAAGTTTCGGCAATTTATCTGGTACCGTTCATACCCTGTGGCAGCTCATGTTTATCGTTTTTATCGCTTTTTATGGCTACAAGGTCATGATAAGCGGACAGTTTTCAGCCCCTGACCTTGTTGTACAATGTCTAAAAATTATCCTCCTCCTTGTGCTGGCAACATCATGGGATGTGTTCTTTCAGTTTATCTATCGCATTGTGACAGATCTGCCTTCCGATATTGCAGGGCAGATGCTGATCGCCGCCGCTGATAGTCTCGGCGCAAAATCCCAAGTAAGTAGCACTATCACAGCCAACGTCGCCCTCTCGGAGTATTATACAAGAGCTATGAAGGTTTCCGATGGGTTGCTGGAAGGTGCGGGCATGAACAACTTGTGGCTTTACCTGTACGCCTTTACCGTCTGGATTGGAGCTATAGGCTTTACCGGCTATGCCACAATGCTTATTCTTTTGTCGAAAAT
>JAGLRU010000405.1 GCA_023136145.1 Alphaproteobacteria bacterium | reverse complement strand
ATTGATCCATTTTACCTGACATGGAAAGCACGCGAGTTTAACATTGCTACACGATTTATAGAACTGGCAGGAGAAATCAATGTTGCTATGCCATCTTACGTTATTGGCAAATTGTCCGAAGCTTTGGATGATCGATTCTCCAAAGCACTTAATGGTGCTAAAATTCTGATTATTGGAATGGCGTACAAAAAAAATATCGCCGACATTCGGGAAAGCCCTGCTTTTGCCGTAATGGAGCAATTGAAACGTCGTAAAGCCGTAACGATTTTCCACGATCCTTATGTCGATGTTATTCCACTAACTCGCGAACATAAAGCTTTCGCCGGAATGAAATCAACGGTTCTAACACCAGAGCTTGTACAGGCACAGGATGCTGTAGTTATCATCACTCCCCATGACAGCATTGATTATGCTATGGTCGCTAAGTGTGCTCGCTTGGTTGTTGACACGCGAAATGCCCTCTTTGAAATCACCAACCGTAGCAACATTGTAAAAGCTTGAGCTTTCATTTTTTCTCAAATTTGACTAAACTGGTTCTTGTATAGTATCGGGAAGGGATAATTTGTGTTTGGATGGGGAAAAAAAAAGGCGAAATTTGTAGGTGCTCAAGATAAGCTTGCGCTTGCGAAACAGATAAAAGAATATTCCAAAACAAATATACAGTTCAGGAACAACGAAACACAAACCGCCAGTCAGATGGTGCCTGTTTTGATTATTTTTTCGGTGGCAGTGCTGTTGGCTCTTTTTATGACGGACGGAGGGGGGGCTGCGCTTTTCGGGGGGCATCCCACAGGAATTTATAAACTTGATCTTTTGCTAGTGGGACCAAGCATTCCGAGTTTGATTGGGGACACAGATATAAATCGAGTAGTAGTTATTTTTATACGAGGCTTTGTATATTTTCTTTTAACAGGACTGGCTCCATTTATTGCTTTTCTGTTTATTAGTTTGATCGGCAAAAATCGTGTTAACTCATTTGTAGCCTGCTGGTTAGTTATTTGTGTAATGTCATCTTTCTATATGTCGATGAACACTCTTTTACCTGCGCTTAAAGATATTGTAGAGGGATTTTAATGGATAAACCGTTGTGGATGTGGGCTGTTTTTATTACCGTGACGATACTGACGACTGGCATACTATATTCCCTTTACAAAACGCGCAGCTTTGTTGTTGACGATCAAAAGGTGCCTAGTTCATGAAGCTATCAGGCAGACAGACGGATGGACTTTTTTTAATACTGCTTGCGGGGCTGTTCTTTTGGTTTCCGTACTACCTGAAGCAACTTGGAACAGCTAATCATAAAATTTTAGTAGCTACGGAAAAGATACGTGATGGTAAATTTGAGCAAACTGTCATCCTTATATTGCATCATAGCGGATATAGTGCGCTTGGCTTCGTACTGAACAAGCCTCCAGAAAGTGGCGAAGGCCCAAATTTCGGAGGGCCTGTCAATACGGATGCTTATTACACCCTGCATTCCTTTGGCATTTATGAGCCAGGTACGATATTGGTTTCTGATTTACAGCTTGGCTATACGGAGGGAGAAGATTTCGCGAAATCCACTGTCGCAGTTTCTGGAGAACATATCGTTTTCAAGGGCGTTTCATCTTGGGGACGAGGACAGCTTTCCGGTGAACTACATCGCAAAATGTGGAAGGTCATCGACTACGACCACGACCTCGTTTTTCACACGGATCCACAAAAGATGTGGGACATTGCGATAAAACGTCCTACGGCGCAAAAAACATCTCAACGGAAGCCGAGTCCGGAGAAAAGTCCTTCCAGTTCCGATATTTCGCTTTGAAAACAGCCAATGTCCCGGGAGCGAAATTTTCAAACTGCAAAGAGTTTCCCGTTTTATCGAGAGCCTCTGCCAGTTCGGAAACACTTGGATTGTGTCCGACCAACATCAGGCAGTCTATATTATCGTCTGTTTTCTGAATTTCGTTGAGTATTTCACGAGCGGAAGCTTGATAGAGGCCACGTTCGGAACGATTAGTTACCGTACAATCAGTTTCATGGAAAAGCGTATCAAGAATCATCTGTGCCGTCTGTATGGTGCGAACGGCTGACGAGGTCAGGACAAAATCGGGATTCATGCCGTGTTCCAGCATAAACATTCCTATTTTTCGCGCCTCCACCAGACCTCTTGGCGATAGCATCCGTTCGTGATCGCTCAGACCCGGCGGTGCGGCGTGAAGCGTATGAGCATGTCTTAATAAATAAAGCGTTTTCATGTCGTTATTGCCTTAGTATTCCTTACAGACTATAAAAGAAGCGAATAGGGTTGTCATGTCCGATCAGCATTTAGTCACTAAAAATTATGTCGCCATCATCGATATTGGCTCCAATGCGGTACGTCTTGTAGTTTATGACGGGTTCAACCGCGCTCCCACCATTATCCACAGAGAGAGAACTATTTGCAATCTCGGCGCGGATATGGCGACGACTGGATGCCTGAATCCCGATTCCGTGAAAAAAGCAATGAACTTCCTCCGCCGATTTTCAGGACTTCTGACAGCGATGAAGATCAGTAACGTGCGAACTGTAGCAACGTCGGCAGTAAGGGATGCTACGAACGGCAGAAAATTCGTTGATGCGGTTCAGAAGGAATTCGGTTTGACGATTTCCGTTATTGATGGGGATGAGGAAGCTCGGCTATCGGCTCTTGGCGTTCTTGCCAATGGTTTTGGGGGCAATGGTTTGATAGGGGATTACGGCGGCGGCTCGTTGGAACTAATAGTTCTCAAAAAGGGCATTGTACAGCACAAGGCAAGCCTGCCTCTTGGCTCACACCGATTGACGGCGGAAACGAGTCGCGAAGCACAGATGAAAATAATCGGGGAGCATCTGGACAGCGTTGATTTTCTGAAAGATTGTGCAGGATGTGATTTTTACGCGACTGGCGGGGCATGGCGCTCTATGGCTTTAGCTCACATGCACATAACAAAGTATCCTATCCAGGTTCTCGATCATTATCAGGTGGAGGGTGAAAAGGCGGCTGAGTTCGCCGGACGTATTTCGCGAGAAAGTCCAACCTCTCTTGAAAAAGCCGCCGGAATGTCCAGAAAACGCATTGCGGACATGAGAATTGCGGCATTGACGATGGAACTCCTTTTCGAGAGAATCTGTCCGCGAAAGATGATTTTTTCTGGCACCGGCCTGCGCGAAGGGCTTGTGTATGACCAGTTAAAACCAGCCACGCAGTCACAGGATTCACTAATCGCCAGTTGCACGAAAATAGCCCTCAAAATCAGCCGGTTTGATGACATTCTATCGTTCAGAACTCTGGCGAGCTGGATGGATCCGCTATTTGCCGATAAAAACGCAGAATTCTCAAGGATGCTGGAGGCAAGCTGTCTGCTTAGTGATACTGGCTGGTTCGAACATGAAGATTATCAAGCGGATCATGCCTTTCGGCGCATCCTTGTTATGCCCCTTTACGGAATTGACCATACTGATCGTGCGTTTTTGGCGTTGTCGCAGTATGTACGGTACAAAGGATACCTTCGCCGTCTTTCCAGCAGGGAGGAGATTGATGAGGTGACAAGACCAGCGCAGACGTTCCTCAACAATAAGATCGTTGATCTTGCGATCACCGCAGGACTCGCGCAGCGAATGGGATACCTACTTACAGGCGGAGCACTTGGATTGCTGCGGCACACAGAACTGGAAACGACACCAGAACATCTTATCCTGAGGCTGAATGACAAAGCCGGAATGCTCAACGCAGATGCGATACGCAATGTCTTAAAAGGTCTAGCGGAAAGAGTTGGGCTTGAGGCGATGATTTTGTCTCCTTTCCCTCTGAAGGGCAATGATTCATGACAATCTGGTGCTCCATCAAAACGAATAAAAAACAGGGAAATGTTACGCTTTTCCTGAAGGGACATTGGACGGTGTTCTCGCTGCCTGACATTGAAAAAGAAATGGAGAAGCTTTCCTTCGGAGATGCCATACAAGTAACGCTGGATGGAAAAGAACTGAAAGGCTTCGACACCTCGGCAGCGTGGTATCTGGATTCTTTTATGATCCGCTTGCGAGCGAAGAATATTTCCATCGAGATGCTTCGCTTCAAGGAAGGATACCAGTGCATTCTTGAAAGAGTCTCCGGTCTTCCGCACGAGAAGGATAAACCGTATACACCTTCGCCACCAATCAGGGAGTTTTTCACAGCTACTGGACGGCAGATCGATAGCATCCGGCTAGATTGCATTCGGTGGATCGTTTTTTTTGGTGAATTTCTTACTAGCGTGATTAGTTTGTTTTTTCACCCGAACCGCCTACATTTTCGCAATATCGTTTTTCACATTAACGATGTTGGTATCAAGGCAATTCCAATTATTGCTCTGATGGCGTTTTCAATCGCTTTTGTGACGGGATATCAGGGAGCGTCACAGTTACAAAAATTTGATGCAACGATTTATACAATTGATTTGATAGTGCTATCGACTCTACGCGAGATGGGGGTATTGATTACTGCCATTATGCTTGCCGGAAGATCGGGCAGTGCATTTGCCGCACAGCTTGGCACTATGAAGCTTAACGAGGAGGTGGATGCTCTACAAACGATGGGCGTGTCCCCCTTTGAACTGCTGGTATTGCCACGGATTCTTGCCATCTTGATTTCTCTGCCGTTGCTGACGATTATTGCGGACATGCTGGGATTACTTGGAGGCTATGTTTTTTCGTCTTCCTTTCTGGGATATTCTCATATGCAGTTCTTTTCCCGTATGCAGGAAGTTGCGGACATGCAGCAGTTTTACGTTGGTCTGTGCAAGGCACCGGTTTTTGCGGTGCTGATCGGTATTGTCGGCTGTATGCAAGGCTTGCAAGCGAGAGGTTCCGCCGAAGACGTTGGGCGCAAAACCATTACGGCTGTTGTGCAGTCAATTTTTTTGGTGGTCGTGGCTGACGCTGTTTTCTCCGTCATTTTCACAAAGCTGGGGATATGATGAAGCCGCTTATTGAAGTCAGAAACCTAGTCAATAAATTCGGAACTAATGTCCTGCATGACAAACTTGATTTCGATATTTTTCCGAAGGAGATTGTTGGCATCGTTGGTGGTAACGGTACCGGAAAATCTGTGTTATTGCGCACAATTATCGGCCTTCACAAACCAATATCTGGAATCGTTCGGGTCAAGGGTCAAGATATTACAGAGCTTGCACCGAAAGATTTTCTAAAGGTACAGAAACTCTGGGGCGTATTGTTTCAGAAGGGTGCTTTGTTTTCTAACTTAACAGTAATCGAAAATATTGCCTTTCAACTCAGAGAGCAAACTACGCTTCCCGAA
>JAGLRU010000404.1 GCA_023136145.1 Alphaproteobacteria bacterium | reverse complement strand
GAATAATTTCATCCAAAGTTTTTGTGTGGTTATACTGGCGATTTTTTTTGAGGGCGGCGAAGTCATGCTCAATGGGATTGAGGTCAGGAGAGTACGGCGGCAGATACAGTAAAATTGCACCTGCCTTTTCAATGACGCGTCTCGTATTAGTTGTTTTATGAAACGACGCATTGTCCATGATAACAACATCATTTGCAGTCAATTCCTTGACCATATCCGTTTCAAGCCACTGGTTAAATATATCCGCGTTGCAATTGCCTTCAAACAACCATATTGCCATCATCTTTTCTTTGTCACGGGCGGCAAGAAGGGAAGTTCTCGGTCGACAGGAGAAGAAATTTTGGTTATTTGACCGTCGGAAAATCATGAAGAAGATTTTTGTGCTTTCCGGGTCAAAAGCCTGTTTTTCCCGAGGCGAAATACCCGGCTAGTTTTTCCTTCACGGCTTCTGGATCCTGCATCGTCTTGATTTCGGTGTATACAGCGCACGAACCCGGAAGATTACCGAGATACCAGCACAGGTGTTTCCGCGCGATGGCAACGCCCTGATATTCGCCGTAGTGGCGCAGTATGGAATCGTAATGTTCCCGTACAATCCTTGATATTTCATCCATCTCCGGAGCCGCCGTTACTGCACCGCTGCGGAGGTAATCCATGACCTGCCGCAAAAGCCACGGCCTGCCGTAAGCTCCCCTGCCGATCATCACACCGTCCGCGCCAGATATTTCCATCGCACGCTTTGCGTCTTGCGGTGTCAGGATGTCTCCATTTACGATTACGGGGATTTTCACGCTGTCCCGGACGGCGCGGACGGCTTCCCAGTCTGCGGTGCCGTTGAACCTCTGGTTTCGCGTGCGAGCGTGGACGGTGACCATTCCGATGCCACACTCCTCGGCGATTTTCGCCATCGCGGGTGCGTTCCGGTGCGCTTCATCCCATCCCAGCCGCATTTTCACAGTGACAGGAACCTTGGCGGCTTTTACAGTCGCTTCCATGATTCGTGCGGCAAGGCACTCGTCTTTCATAAGAGCTGATCCGCAGAGTTTGTGTACGACCCTTTTTATCGGGCAGCCGAAATTGATGTCGATGAGGGCGGCACCGTGATCCACGTTTATGCGTGCTGCTTCTGCCATCACGTCAGGCTCGCATCCAGCAAGCTGCACTGCCATAGGGAATTCCTCCGCGTAATCCTCTCTTGCTTTTATGGCGCTGTGGCATTTTTCTATCGTTTGTCGGCTGGCGATCATCTCCGAGAAAACCAGCCCCGCGCCGTAGCGTTTAACCATCCTTCGGAAAGGCAGGTCCGTGACGCCCATGATCGGCGCGAGAAACACGGGATCATCAATCAATATTTTTCCAATTAAATTTTTTTTATACATGTCGCCCCGCGATAGCACCCGATGACCATGCCAACTGAAAATTGAAACCGCCAAGGTGTCTGGTGACATCAACCACCTCCTCGATGATGATTACGTCATATGTTGGGGTATGTTGCATTTTGTCCGTTAAGCTGTAATCCTGTTATTCCTTATAAAGGACGGAGACATGGCAAACAAATGAAAATATGGGTCGATGCGGATGCCTGTCCCAAGGAGGTCAAGGATATCCTGTTTCGCGTGGCAGACAGAACGAAAACCGATGTGACGCTCGTGACCAATCAACGCCTGCGCCTGCCGGAGTCTGTTTTTATCAGTTTGATCCAAGTGGAGCAAGGACCGGATATCGCCGACGACGAGATCGTTAAAAGGTGCAAAGCCGGAGACCTGATCATCACGGCGGACATCCCGCTTGCCGCACGCGCTGTGGAAAAATGCGCGCTGGCTCTTGATCCGCGTGGCACGATGTACGATAAAAACAACGTTAAACAAATACTGTCCATGCGCGATTTCATGGACTCAATGCGTGGCAGTGGCATCGAAACAGGCGGCCCGGACAGTTTCGGCCAGCGGGAGCGGTTAAAGTTCGCAAACGAATTGGACAGGTTTATTGCTTGCAGGCGGTGAGGGATGTCTGTTGCTTGACCGGCAAATACGGTCATAGGAATTGCCTCGGAAAGCCTGACGGTGCTTGAGACTGTCTTGCGCATGTTGGCACGCACGGCATGGGTGCTTTGGTCTATGAGCCGGACTACTGATCAGAGAGTCACGTCTTGAACGTTCTTGATCTCAATCTTGGGTCTTACCCAACAAAGGTATAGTAGTTCGCATTAGAGATAAGACATTACTAATTCTTCAACGGTTGTTTCTA
>JAGLRU010000403.1 GCA_023136145.1 Alphaproteobacteria bacterium | reverse complement strand
TTTGTCCATTAAAAGTCAAATGGAAGATAGGCTTGATTATAATAATCAAGCCATTCGCTGATCTCCTTTCTGGCTTGAAGACCAGTTTCAAAAACATTGTGACAAACACATTCGTAAAATCGAAAAACGTAAACTGACTCTCCTAATCCATGTTGAAGATTTCAGGTGCGCCATAGAGGTTCAAGAGTTTCCTCCAATGCTGATAATGCTACTTTTGTCTTAAAACCGGCAGGGTGGTTCTTTCTCGTTCTACTCATATTATTAACCCTCCTTTGGTCATATATAGTAGCTTAACACTCTGTCCGAATTTCTGGGACCACCTCTGTCAGTTAATCCCTTACCGACTTTGCCACTTTATCCAAAATGGCGTTGACGATTTTGGTTTCGCTGCCGTTATAAAATCCGGTGGTAATATTAAGGTAGTCATTAATTATAATACCGGCATCGGTTTTTCCGTTTAACAACAGTTCACCGATTCCAGCGTGGAGGATGGATTCAAGCAGAGTCTCAACATCGCCCTTTTTACCATCAGCAAGTGCCTTGCAAGCAATAGTCTCAATGTCTGCCGCCCGCGCCACCACGCCCATAACAATTTCTTCAAGAAGTTCGGAATCAGCAGGAACGAGTACGTCACCATCCAGTGAGAAACCGATGCGATGCTCCATAAATTCGCGCACCGTTGATTTTGCATCTTGATTGTTAAGGCGCATCTGGTACAGAACCTGCACCGCAGCCAACCGCGCAGACGTTTTTCGCGCTCTAGCGGAACCAGCGGTTGTTTTCACAACAGCCTTTTCCGGCGCACTGCCCAGACCCATTCTTTTTACGGGTTTCGCAGGTTCTTTCTTCGTGGCCATTTCCTTAGAGCTTTCTTTTATGTCTTTTTGATTTCGCCCAAAAAGGCGTTGAAGTCGTTCACTTCGTGGAAATCTTTGTAAACAGAGGCATACCGGACATAGGCAACAGAGTCTAGTCTAGAAAGCGTCCGCATCGCATACTCCCCGATGGTTTTACTGGCAATATCCGCTTCTCCCAACGATTCAAGTTGGCGGATGATGTCATTAACTCCACGTTCCAGCGTTTCAGCTGTAACTGGACGCTTCTGCAACGCCAGTTTCAAGGAGCGCACAAACTTTTCCCTCTCAAAAGGCTCGCGGCGATCATTATTCTTGATGACGGTCAGATCGCTCAGTTGAACCCTCTCAAATGTCGTAAAGCGGGCATCACAACTAACACACTCCCGACGGCGGCGAATGGCAGAATTATCTACGCTCGGACGGGAGTCCTTCACAGGAGTATCTTCATGACCGCAAAAGGGGCATCTCATCAAATTTTCTATCCTTTCATCCCAACGGATAGATCGGGAACCGGCGACAAAGATTCAGAACACGTCTACCAATTTCATTTTCGATGGAGGTATTGTTATCTTCGCCATTTTTAGAAAGACCGTTAAGAACTTCAACGATATTTTGCCCGACTTCTTCAAATTCCTTTGTACCAAACCCGCGCGTTGTCGCCGCCGGAGTACCGAGGCGCACACCAGATGTCACCATCGGTTTTTCTGGATCAAACGGAATACCGTTTTTGTTGCAAGTTATGCTAGCGCGACCCATACTTGCTTCCGCCGTACTACCTGTCAGTTTTTTCGGACGCAAATCAACCAATAGCATGTGGCAGTCCGTCCCGTCAGAAACGATGTCCAACCCGCCTTCCTTCAACGTCACCGCAAGAGTGCGGGCGTTATCCAGCACATCCTTGGCATAAATTTTAAACGAAGGCCGTAGAGCCTCACCGAAAGCAACCGCTTTTGCTGCAATCACATGCTCCAAAGGCCCGCCCTGCAAGCCCGGAAAAATGGCAGAATTTATTTTTTTGATAATCTCTTCATCATTTGTAAGAACGATCCCGCCGCGCGGCCCACGCAATGTTTTATGCGTCGTAGAGGTTATAACATGCGCGTGCTGGATTGGACTTTGATAAATTCCTGCCGCAATAAGTCCTGCATAGTGTGCAATATCGACCATCAGTAATGCACCGACGGCATCGGCAATCTTGCGGAATCGTACGAAATCAATCTGACGCGAATAAGCTGAAGCACCCGCGATAATCAGTTTCGGCTTGTGTTCGTGAGCTAGCCTTTCGACTTCATCATAGTCGATCAGCGCATCTTCCTTGCGTACGCCGTACTGGATGGAGTTAAACCATTTTCCGGACATGTTCGGCTTCGCGCCATGCGTCAGGTGACCGCCAGAAATAAGAGTCTGCCCTAAAACTGTATCTCCCGGTTTAAGCAGTGCCAACATCACCGACTGATTAGCCTGCGATCCAGAATGTGGCTGCACGTTAGCGAACTTTACACCGAACAGTTTGCAAACACGGTCAATCGCGATCTGCTCAGAAATGTCTACGAATTCGCAGCCACCGTAATAACGCTTACCGGGATAGCCTTCCGCGTACTTGTTGGTAAGTACGCTACCCTGAGCTTGCAAAACGGCGCGAGAAACTATGTTTTCGGAGGCAATCAGCTCTATCTGGTTCTGCTGTCGGTCAAGTTCCTTTTCGATGACAGAAAAAATCTCCGGATCAGAATTTTCAATGTCATCGGTAAAAAAATCGTTTGTCATCTATTCAGACTTTCCCAAGTTTTTTAACACGTTCTGCATGACGGCCTCCCTCAGCTTTCGTATTCAAAAAAACTTTCACACATTCCAACGCAACTTCAATGCCAATCAGCCGACTACCAAGTGCTAACACATTTGCATCAGTGTGCTGTCGCGCCAGTCTTGCCGAGGTTGCATCATGACAAAGTGCTGCACGCACCGCAGGATTCCTGTTGAGCGCAATGCTGATTCCAATCCCGCTACCACAAACAGCGATGCCACGTCCGGCTTTGCCTGCGACAATCGCATCAGCCATCGCATATCCATAATCAGGATAATCGACGCGATCAGCAGAATTGGTACCGAGATCCAATACTTCATCTCCACCGGATTTCAAGAATTCAGCCACACGGCATTTCAATTCATAACCGGCATGATCGGAAGCCAAAGCGATGATTTTACTACTATCAGACATTAGAAGAACCCTACATGATGTTGATGATGAGACAGTTATATCTGATATAATAGGTATAAGCTAGGCTCCAGACTCATTTGAAACATTCAAAATTCTGCTATTAACCATAAAATATAGCATGTTTATTCCTTTAACAAAATCTTTCTTCTACAGCATAAATTGGTTATATTTAATATATTATAGATAATAAAATTACAATTTGAGCAGGCTTTAGCCAAAGGAGAAATTTAGCTATGCCACAGGAAAAAGAAATCGTTTGCGGAAAAGAACAGGACACATATCGGGTTACTATAACTGGAAAAAACTTAAATTTTTCAGAATACGTTAACAAAAATGTCGTTTTCAAAGACATGAAAGGCAAGGAACTTGTCACAGCAATTTTAGCAGCTGGCGGCGTTTTAAAAATTGAGCGCCGTAAAAACGGTAAGCTCACTGACGGTCCAAACGGCGAACCTGCTGTTCAAAAGTTCAACTCCATGAACGGAAGACTGTGGCGTGAAGAGCATCGTAAAAACGACCTGCTTAATGATGGTATGAAAGGCGAACCTGCTGTCCAGGAGTTCAACAGCAGAAACGGCAACCGGACTCGTGTAGAGTACCGAGAAAGAAACAAGCGCAATGATAGCAAGACGGGCGAACTTGCTATCCAAGAGTACAAAAACGGCACAATGACTCGTGGAGCAAGCTACAAGGACGACAAGTTAGTAAAGGAACTGAATGCTCGTGAAATTTCTGATTATCTGAAATCTCGCAAAGAGCAGGCCACTAAAAAGGTCAAAAATGTCGCCCCAAGTCTAAAGCTCTAAGACATATTATATAATTTTGCCTTCTTTTTTTAGCACATATTCCAACCGCATTAAGGCATTTTTCTGGAGTACGGATTCTCCTGCATTCACAGGCCCTTGAATGGAAATTTCAGTCATCGTCGCCACGTCCATAGCCATCACGCGTATAATGCCCCCAACGGGGAAGAATTCAAAAATAACCTCACGTCCATTCATTTTTTCTGTCATATTTTTTTGAAACAATTAGATTCCGACTTGCACCAGAATGACGATTTAATTCTTGCTCTCAAATGCTTTTTTAATAAATTGCACTCCACGCTCAAGGCCGGGCTGATCTATTCCATGCCCCAAAGCAGGACGCATAATCGTTTCAACATTAAATCCGGCGGCTGAAAAGCCATCCTGAATCTTCTTCAAACTGAATGGGGGGACAGTCTCGTCCGCATCGCCATGAACGGCCAGAACAGGTGGCTTGACAATCTCCGGTGCCAGCAGCCCTTCACCATCGATCAACATTCCCGAATAGCTAATAATCCCAGCACATGGCTTTTTACGTCTAGGCATTGTATATAGAGCCATCATACTTCCTTGCGAAAATCCGATCACAATCAGTTGACTCTCATCAACGCCCCATTGCTTGAGCTGAGCATCAATAAATGAATTAAGAATACCCGAAGACCCATGAATCGTTTTCTCACTATCAATTTCCTTCGATACAGTACCGTCCGCCGACCTGATCGAGAACCACTGGAACCCCGCTGAAAATGCTTCGCATACTTCCGGCGCGTTAGGCGATAAAAAAACCGTATCAGGGAAAACCTCTGCCAAATCCACTCCGATCGACAGTAAATCTGCACCATTAGTTCCATAGCCATGCAGGAACATCACCATCTGTTTCGCCTCACCAGATTTTGGTGGCAAAAACGGGCCGTCAAGCATATCTGATGAAGTCATTGGACACCCTCTTTTGATTCAAACCACCAGTAACTATAGCTGAATCCATAGTCAATCAATCGAGCGTCTGGATTTGGTTTAATCCTAGAACGAGATGAAAAGCCCACCATTGCAAGAAATATTTACACCGGTAATGTACCCTGCTCGCTCATTCGCGAGGAAACCTACGACATAAGCAATTTCTTCCGGCAAGGCCATCCTTCCGGCAGGAATCTGATCGACAATCTGCTTTGTCACATCGGCAGGCATGGATTTTGTCATAAGCGTTTCGGTGTACCCGGGAGAAATAGTATTAACCGTCACTCCCTTGCGTACAACTTCCTGCGCCAGTGCCATTGTAAAACCGTGCATCCCAGCCTTCGAAGCAGAATAATTAGTCTGACCGAACTGACCTTTTTTGCCGTTCACAGAAGAAATATTGATGATCCGACCATAGCCAGCATCAGTCATCCCGTTCACGAACTGTTTTGTGACGTTGAAAAGACTGTTCAGATTCACATTCAAAACCGCATTCCAGTCCTCTTCCGCCATTTTTTTGAAAGTTCTGTCTTTAGTGATGCCCGCGCAGTTAACCAGCACTTGCACCACGCCGAATTTTTGCTGAATGGTTTTGCCCATTTCTACACAGGAAGCAAAATTCCCCACATCACCAGAAATGATGTCGGCATCCGCCCCCTCCGCACGCCATTCCTTTAGCGTGGCTTGCGCCACATCTTCTTCAGCCGGGAGGTAGCCCGCGATGACCTGATATCCGTTTTGAAAAAGTTCCCTGCAAATCGCAGATCCTATCCCACCAACGCCTCCAGTCACGAAGGCTACCATCTTTTTTGTCATGATTTTTCCCAGCTTCAAAAATGTTTCAAATTAAGCAGATTTACGAGCCTTTGGAGTCGCTTTGTTACTCGCTTCCTTCATACCAGCTTCGAACAAACCAGCGTAAACCTTGCCAGCATCAGCGAGGATATCAGCACTAGTGCGTGCAGTGTCCATAACCTTTTTGCTCAAATCCTTCGACATTTTAGCTTGCATGGAAGGAATATCGCTGTAGTTTTTCGTTTCTGCCATATCTTCCGCGCCTTCAGTAGCGGCTTCAAGAACAGTGGTAGTAAGGTCGGTCATCTCTTGCATCAGTTTTTCACTAGCACGAATGTTAGTTTCACTGATTTTCTTGAGGTTGTCCATCGTAGCCTGAGTCATTTTCTGAATGTTATCCATTATATCATTTTGCATGTTTTTTACTCCGTTTTAAGAATCAATGCTGCGGCGCAACATTGCTGCAATGCAGCATACGAAATTTCAGCGTCTTTTGTCAACAATATAAAAACACACAATGAAATCAACACATTAGCATTAAAACCCTGCGCTGAATTCCTCTCCATCATTTAGGTAACTGCATTTCCTTTCAGAATCCTTTTAAATTTATATCCTTAATCCGAAACAGAAGATGCCCACCCCTCGACGGCGTAACATCTGATAACACATCGTTCGATGCGTAAGAAAAGGCAAGCGTTATCAAAAACAGGGTAAAAGAAAGCCAAAGAGTATCCTTGGCTGTCCATGTGCGATTAAGATGCGCCTTTTTGCCCTTTTTCTCTGGATCATAACTCCATCTACAATCCTCCAACTTCCAGAAACCTATTAACAACAGAACCATCTCCAAAAAAGCTAAATACTGCCACGAAACATCAATAAAAATTTTCGGAACATACCCAACAGTCAAATATCCAGCCCATGGCGCTATTAACCATAAAATCAGTACAATAATCAAGACTATGCTGATATTAGCCCAGAATTTCAGATTAACTTGTTCAGGTATAAGCTCGATCTGATACTTATCGTCAATAAATCTACGATAGACACTAAAGAGACCAAAACTAAACAACACCAGCAGCACAAGACCGAGCATCTGGAATATCTTGAATCCTGTCGCATTGCAAAAAGACGAAGAAACATTGGCGCCACATAGCAAATGCTCCTTCAGCATATAGGCATCCACAATAAAAAATTTTAGAAAAGCTGTTAACATCAGAAAAAAAGCAACATCACGCAACGTTTTGCGTGACTGGCGTACCCCGCGCTTCAGAGCAAACACCGAAAACAGAAGCAGCAACAACGAGGACGCAAAAAAAAGCCCCTTTACAAACGGTACACCATAAAACCAGAATATCATCAGCATAAAGGATTCCTCTTTCTATAAAATCAAGAGTATCTCAACAAGATAGAAAAAAAAGGAATATCACTTTTTATTAACACGAACATTCAATCCGATTCTTTTGAGAATCAACTCAGGTTTAACGATTATGGAATGCTGAACAGTCTGCCAAAACAGGAGGGTTTCATACTGTTTGTTCTTTAGTTTTTGACGCTAAATTGCATTATCCTACTGAAAAATAAAAGGAAATTGGCATTTTCATCATCTCCAAAAAAATATGGAGTTTCCTTATAGTTTCTATAAGCGTTCTATACGTTTAATGTGGTACAATGACTCCAATCTTAAGATATAATAGAAATTGATCAAAAGGATAATGCTCCTTTTTTAAAATCGTGTTGCCCATGATTTTAGAAAAGAAAAAACGAAAAGACTGGGTTTTCTTTTTTAAATACTCCAAAGCACTTCTATTTGTAGTAGCGATGCGGTCGGGCATAATTTAAAGTATGTTATACTTCATTACATCTCAAATTTTTCCGCAATGGCGGACGCTACAAGAAATGGATTAACAACTTAAAGGAACGGTTATGGGAAAAATAATTTCGACACATTTACCTTTACAAACATCAAATATGTTTACTTATAAATTCAACCTTAACCATTTAGGAAAAGGTATCGTGTCAATTTCAGAAAAATTTTTTGGCTTCTTCAATAGAAGAAAAAAGGCATCAAACGATGTTCTATCCAAAATAGACCAACAATTTGTTTTTCAAAAAAGTCAGCCACTAACTATCGGCGTTGAATGTGAATTTGGTATCGTAAGTACCGATACTTATGACCCTGCTCATATTGGTTCCGATATTATAAAATTATTGGATAATCCATTTATACACTATGAGCTTGCTCAGCATATGATTGAAATAACAACTGGTGTTTGCTCATCTGTACAGCAAATTGAAAAAGATTTAGCTGACCGTATAAACAAGATTCTTCCGCATCTGCCACAGAATCAGGTTGCTCTTTTAGGAATTGGAAATCTACCACTGCTTCTGCCGGAACAAGTGAAAATTCTAAAAACCGACCGAAATAAAGAACTATATGAAAAAAGACAGTCTCTATGTGAGCGCTTTACGACATTGGGGATGCATATCCATATCGGCATGGAAGATACATCGGCATGTATTCGCTTTCATAATTTCTATATGCATCTTTTACCCCATTTGCTGGCTTTAAGTGCTAGTTCTCCCTTTGAATTTGGTAGGGATACCGGATTTGCCAGCATTCGTCCAACTATCACGGAATCTGCGCCTATTACTGGTCTTCCGTATAAATTCAATAACTGGAATGATTACAAGGATTTGTGTCGTGCTATGGTGCGTGCCGGTTCCATTCGTATCCCGAATGATCTCTGGTGGGATCTTCGTCCCTGCCCACACTATGGCACTCTTGAAATAAGAATATGTGACCAACCACCAACAATGGCCGAAGTTCTTGCTATCAGTGCTTTTGTCCATTGTCTAGGACATTGGTTTAACGAGCATCAGGGTTGGTTGGATGAAATACCCCGCCCAAATAGCTGGTTGGTACGCGAAAATAAGTGGCGTAGTATGCGTTATGGTTTAGATGCAAGTATCGTTATCAATAACAATGGTGACACGAAACCGATCAAAGACGATATTTTTCAATGGATAGAAAGGTTGCAACCTTTCTATAAAAAATTCGGCTACCGCCAATATCAAGCAACACTTGTGGGAATACTCGAAAAAGGCAATAGCGCTTCCCGCCAAAGAAGAGTTTTTAAAGCAACCAGAAGCTTGAAAGCGGTTTATGAGCATTGCATAGAAGAATTAAATCACGGAAGCCCATTATGGGATCGTATTACTAAGCTTGAGAAAAGTCAGGAAAAACCCTGTCATCTAAATGTAGTAAAAAAGGAAACTCGTACCGAAGAAAAAATGCATCAAAATAAATCTTCCGCCGCGTAATCCATCTTTCACGACAGATAAATATGTCTTATAAATAACTTATGCAAGGAGGAAAGAAAATGTACGAGAACGTCCATGTCATTAACCACCCTCTGGTGCAGCATAAACTGTCCATGATGCGCAGCAAAGACACCTCAACGCAGGATTTCCGCACGCTTCTACGGGAAATCTCCATGCTAATGGGATATGAAGTTTTCAGGAATCTACCGACGAAAGAAATAGAAATCGAAACGCCGCTGGAAAAAATGAAAGCGCAGATGCTATCTGAAAAAAAACTCTGCATCGTACCAATTCTACGGGCTGGTCTTGGTTTCGTGGACGGCCTGCTGCAACTGGTTCCAACTGCAAACGTCGGCCATATCGGTCTTTACCGCGACCCAGAAACACTTGTTGCAGTCGAATATTATCTCAAATTCCCTGACAACCTTCCAATCCATCATGTAATCGTTGTCGATCCAATGCTAGCAACAGGACACTCAGCAATCGCCGCCATAGATCGCGTCAAGAAAGCGGAGGCAACAGACATCAAATTTCTTTGCCTGATCGCTGCTCCAATCGGTCTAAAAACATTTCACGAAGCGCACCCAGACGTACCAGTATATACTGCCACAATCGACAGGGAACTTAACAACCACAGCTATATACTGCCGGGAATCGGCGATGCAGGCAACCGAATTTTCGGAACGAAATAACAGTGTATCTCGCTACCGTTCATTTAGCCACTTGCCGATGGACGGCGGAACTTCGCGCTTGGAACGACCACTCACATAAATACCAATATGCCCACCATTAAACGAAAACTCTGTGTAATCTTTCGTTCCAACGTGTTTTTTCAAAGCCTTTGAAGCACTCGGTGGCACAAGATGATCCCTCTGAGCAAAGACGTTCAGAACCGGCATTTTAATATTAGAAAGTTTCACTTCTTTTCCACCGAAGTTAAGCTCTCCAGCAACCAGCTTATTGCTCTTATAAAAATCATTTATAAACTGGCGATAGGCCTCACCAGCCTGATCGGGACTGTCGAAAATCCATTTCTCCATGTTCATGAAATTTTTGACTTTTTCCTTGTCGTCCAGAATCTCGACCATGTCGATATATTTCTGCCCCATCATGCGGTATGGCTTCATATTCAGAAACGTCCAGTTCAACAAATCGCCCGAAATATTGCCCATCGTGTCCACCAACAAATCTATGTCGATCTTACGTACCCAGAACGCAAGCAGATTATCATTAGTGTGGAAATCCACCGGAGTCACCATCGTGACAATATTTTTGATTTTTTCTGGATGCATTGCCGCATAGCACAAACTGAATGTTCCGCCTTGACAGATGCCGAGCATATTTACAGCTTTCACGCCATGACGTTCACGCAACACATCAACGCAGCGATCCATATAACCGTTGATATAATCATCCATCGTCAGATAACGGTCAGAACGGTCAGGATAGCCCCAATCGATCAGATAAACGTCCTGACCGGTCTCAAGCAAGCCACGCACAATCGACCGATCTTCCTGCAAGTCGGTCATGTACGGACGATTAACCAGCGCGTAGGCAATTAGCAGAGGAGTTTTGTTCGCAGCCGTCTTCTTACCATTCGGATTTTTGTAGCGGTACAGCACCATCTTATCTTCACGGTACACTTCTTCTTTAGGAGTAACACCGGAGGGAATTTCCCCTACGGAGCGCATAGTTTTGACCCCTCTCGCCAGTTTCATGTTGAACAGAGTAACTTCTCTAAAAATCTTGTCTGGACTGAGTTGAGCTGCGATCATGATTTTTTACCTTTTTGAGTTGGTTTCCCTGCTTTAGCTTTTTGAACGGGTTTAACTGGGTTAGCTTTTTTAACTGGTTGAACAGCCGCAACGGTTCTAGCGGAAGCTTTCTTCGTCCCTACTAACATAGCTTTCAATTCCGCAACGTCTTTTCTGAGCTGAAGATTATCGCGACGCAGGGCATGAAAGCGTTCGTGCAGACTGTCAAGCTCCTTGCGGGTCGGCAGGTTAAACTGCTCCATCATATCGTCTGCTAGTTCATTCTGCTTCTTTTTAAACGCCATCAACGCATTAACAACTTCTCCGTATCGCGCGACGTATTCATCACTCATGGCGTATTTGGCGTAAATTTCCTCGCAAACATCCGTCCATTTGGCGTAAACCCCTTTAAGCGAAGTTAACGGATCATGACCTTCGGGTGGATTGATGAGAAAATCCTGAAAGTGCTGCACCGCTTCCATGCCAA
>JAGLRU010000402.1 GCA_023136145.1 Alphaproteobacteria bacterium | reverse complement strand
AGAGGTGGTCCCAAGAATTCGGACAGTGAGTTAAGCTACTATATATGACCAAAGGAGGGTCAATAATATGAGTAGAACGAGAAAGAACCACCCTGCCAGTTTTAAGGCAAAAGTAGCATTATCAGCATTGCGAGAAGATGCTCCAGTGTCAGATCTGGCCTTAAGGTATGGTATTCACGCGACCGTTATTCACCGTTGGAAAAAGGAGGCTCTAGCCTCAATGGAGGCTGGATTTTCCGGCAAGCTGGATAAGATGAAAGGTAATCACAAAACTGAAATCAAGGAACTGCACGCCAAGATCGGTCAACAAAGTGTGGAACTGGATTTTTTGCTCGATGCCTCCAGCCGATTGGGGTTAGGAGGCGTCAAGAAATGATAGAACCTTCCAACGATAACCTGAGCATTACGGCGCAATGCCGTTTGCTTTCTATCAGCCGATCCGGCTGGTATTACGATCCAAAAGGCGAAACGCCTCTGAACTTAAAACTGATACGTTTAATTGACGAACAGTTTTTAGCCACGCCTTATTACGGCAGCCGCCAGATGACACGTCACTTACGCAGGGCTGGTTATTGTGTAAGTCGTCATCGCGTGCGACGGCTGATGCGGCTGATGGGTATTGAGGCGATCTATCAAAAGCCCCGTACATCTGATCCGCATCCGGCACATAAAATCTATCCGTATCTTTTACGGGATTTGGTTGTCACAAAAGCTAATCAGGTTTGGTGCACGGATATTACCTATATTCCGATCAAGCGCGGCTTTTTGTATCTGGTGGCGATCATGGATTGGCACAGCCGAAAAGTTCTTTCATGGCGAATTTCAAATACAATGGACACGCATTTTTGCATTGAGGCATTGGAGGAAGCATTGGCTTTGCATGGCATGCCAGAGATATTCAACACGGATCAGGGAAGTCAATTTACGTCTTTCGATTTTACAAATGTTCTGAAAGAAAACGGGATCAAAATCTCGATGGACGGGAAAGGTCGGTGGATGGACAACGTGTTTATTGAGCGGCTTTGGCGGAGTTTGAAATATGAGTGTGTTTACCTCAATGCCTTTGAAACAGGACTTCAGGCCAGAAAGGAGATCGGCGCATGGATTAGTTATTATAACCAAACCCGACCCCATTCGACTTTTAATGGACAGACACCAGATGAGGTTTATAATGAAACCCAAATTTATGAGGGGCATGCCCCTCATAAATGGAAGAAAGCGGCATAGCATCAACCAACCATTTGTAGCTTAACTTCGCCGCAAACCTGTCCAACAAAGTAGGACTATCTTTGAACGTCGCAGAGCCTTTGCGTGGCTCGATATCGTGCCCTCCGTTTCGGTGGACAAACCGCGCTTCGCTGTACACAAAATGTTTGAACTTTTGGTAATGATTCAGGATAGTCTTCAGGAGCATTTGCGGTTTTTCTCGCTGATTTGTTTCACAAAACCAGCAATATCAGCGATCCGCTTCAAATGCTCAACTTTTTACCCATGGATTCCACTGAGGAGCCAAAAGTTATAACCGTTGGTATCAGCCTTCTTTCCAAACTGTTTTTTGTTGTCTGAAAATGATCCGGTACTCTCAAAGAAAAAGCTCGGCGCTTTGAAACGCCGAGCTTAATTTTTTTGATAAACAGAAAGTCTTAAGCAGCTTTCAGGTTACCGGCAGATGCTCTGCCTTTTTCTGTGACAACATCATAGCTGATTTTTTGTCCTTCGTTCAGGCCGCGTAGACCTGCTGCCTCAACAGCACTGATGTGAACAAACACATCATTTCCGCCGCCGTCAGGTTGAATGAAACCAAAACCTTTTTGAGCGTTAAACCATTTAACTGTACCCGTTGCCATTTTATAGGCCTCCTTTTAGAAAACGCACTTCTCGTGCATAAAATTTGCACAACCATTGTGCAAACTTGATATCCGAAAAACAGAAATGTCTTGGTGGGAGCCTTAAGGGCAGCAAACAAGCCAGAACTTAGATCGAACACTCGGATGATAGTCTTAAGGCGCGTGTATGGCAAAGATTATTTTTATGAATCACTTTTTGTATTGTTATCAATAAGTTAGATGTTGCGGCTTTGTTTATTTCGACTCCGTGATCCATCCACCACCTATCATGCGGTTTTCTATATAGCAGACACACGCTTGTCCTGCAGCAATGCCAAAATCAGCTTGTTTCAGAATAATTTTGTCCTTAAAAATCTTCGCAGGTATAGGTGACTGTGCCGAGCGTAGCTTGACATCAGCATTTAGACCGTCTTTTGGAATGTCTGTCAGCCAGTTGCATTCCTTCAGATAAATCGTATTACGCGCAAGAGATTTATAAGAGCCGACGATAACTTGATTTTTGTCGGGGCGTAGATTAGTTACGAACAGCGGAGAATTATTTTCGGTATGACCACCGCCAACTCCGATGCCGCGTCTCTGACCGATTGTGTAGTTGATGATTCCGTTATGCTGTCCGAGCACTCGTCCATCAATATGCACGATGTCGCCCGGGCGGAATGCGTTGGGGCTGTATTTCTCCACGACCTTTGCGTAGGAGCCATCCGGCACAAAGCAGATGTCCATACTTTCCGGCTTTTCCGCTATGTCGAGGTTGAAGTGTTTGGCATGTTTCCGTGTGATGTCTTTCGTCCAGTCGCCAAGTGGGAAGCGTAGGAAGTCCAGTTGTTTTGGTGTTGTCGCGAAAAGAAAATAACTTTGATCTTTGGAGGAATCTACAGCTCTGTGCATTTCCGCGCCTTCCAGTCCCATGATGCGACGGACATAGTGACCAGTCGCCATGCAGTCCGCGCCGAGGTTGCGTGCGGTGTTAAGTAATTCTCCGAATTTTATACTTTGGTTGCAGCGTGCGCAGGGGAGGGGCGTTTCGCCACGTAGATAGCTTTCAACAAAATCTAGAATCACATCGTTTTGAAAACGGTTCCTGCAGTCGAGAACGCGATGTTCAAACCCCATGCTATCGGCGATGTGTTTCGCATCTTGAATGTTTTGGTTTACGCCGCACTCTTCATTTTTTTGGAGCGTCTTATCATGGTTGTGAAGTTGCAGGGTGATACCGATGACTTGATAGCCTTCTTCATGCAGTAGTGCTGCCGTGACCGAGCTATCGACGCCGCCTGACATGGCAACAACGACGCGAGTATCATTTGTTTTTTTTTCAAAGCCTAGCGTGTTCATAATGGCGGCAATATATATCTTTCCTGTAAAAATGCAAATATTTTTCATATTTTTCAAATCAAGTGGTGGGAATATGCTACACTTCGGACGTTTAAAGGGAGCAGATCGTTAGAAAAAGGGATTATCGAATGTCACGCTGCCGTCAAGACGATGAGGTGATTACCTTAACGCCGGAATCCGGTTTTAGCATTGAAAGCCTTGCTTCTACTGTTATTCAGATGATGCGCGAACTTGATATGGATGCTTGCATTAATCTTCCTGATAATGTTGTTCTTGAGATTGATAAGGAATGTACGGCGAAGGAAATTATCGCTGGTTATAAAAAATTCATAGCGAGGAAGCTTAAGTCGAGTATGCCTAGCAATAAAAACGAAAAAAGTTAGTAACAAAAAATTAGAGGCTGCAAGACATGATACCAGAACTGATGAAATGCGCGATGGTTCTCCTTTTTACGCAGGTTGTTTTCCTGACTGGCACCTTTTTTATCAGCGGTCAATTGCTGCCGTCGCTGATGCTTGGTTTTTACGCCTATTCAACTCCCCTGATTCGGACTGTGATTGCAGCTCTCCTTATTTTCCCGGTGGGGAATTTTATGTTTGCTTATGCTTACGCTCACTTTAATCCAGCATGGGTAACGCCTATGTCTACAACGGCTTTCGTGCTTATCAGTATCAGCTTTACTGTGCTGTTGTTGGGTACTAGGCTTTCGTTCTGGATTGTTCCGGCCACGCTGATGGTTGTCGCTGGATGCACTTGGGTCAGTATTCTTCTGGAGAAAAAATAGCCATGACAAATATAAACGCTTTTATTGAAGGCCTTCCAAAAGTTGAATTGCATCTGCATATTGAGGGAAGTTTAGAACCTGAAATGTTGTTCGCATTGGCGCAGCGCAATAAGATTGAATTGCCCTTTAAATCGGTGGAGGAAGTCAGGAAAGCTTACGACTTTGGCAATCTTCAGGATTTTCTTGATATTTATTATCAGGGAATGGGTGTGCTGCAAACCGAGCAGGATTTTTACGATCTTACATTGGCATATCTTGAAAAATCAGCGGCGCAGAATGTCGTTCACACGGAGATATTTTTCGACCCGCAAGGGCACACGGAGCGCGGCATAAAATTTGAAACGGTTCTGAACGGTATCACTCGCGCACTGGATGATGGCAAAAAGAAACTTGGTATCTCATCCCGCCTTATCATGTGCTTCCTTCGTCATTTGAGCGAAGAAGATGCCTTCAAAACGCTGGAACAGGCTTTGCTCTATAAAGATCGCATTATCGGTGTTGGTCTTGACAGTTCTGAGGTTGGTCATCCTCCATCGAAGTTCAAGCGTGTTTTCGACCGCGCACGTGCTGAGGGATTTCTGACAGTCGCTCATGCCGGAGAGGAAGGCCCCCCTGAATATATATGGGAGGCTCTCGACCTCCTGAAAATCAGTCGTCTCGATCATGGAAACCGTGCTCTGGAAGACCAGAATCTCATCGCAAGGTTGACTGGGGAAGGTATGGCGTTGACCGTTTGCCCTTTGAGTAATCTCAAGCTTTGCGTTATTAAAGACATGAAAAAGCATCCTTTGAAGAAAATGCTGGAACTTGGGTTGAAAGCCACCGTTAACTCCGATGATCCGGCTTATTTCGGTGGATATATGAATGATAACTATAAGGCTGTCACGGAAGCTCTTTCCCTTGAAAAACCGCATTTGTTGATTCTTGTTCGGAACAGTATAAATGCCAGTTTTCTAACACAAACGGAGAAAAACAATCT
>JAGLRU010000401.1 GCA_023136145.1 Alphaproteobacteria bacterium | reverse complement strand
CCCTTGATAAAAACTGTAAAAACGCACCGGATTAAAAGTATCCTTACCCACCATATAGTCATAGCGGTAAAGAAGAACGCCCGTCCCAAAATCGTTGTCAAGAAACATGCGATCTTGACTAGAGCAGGTGGAAAGAAAATACTGGTAGGGGTCTTTCTCTTTATGATTGATTCCTCCCCAGCATTTCAGCACCTCATGGATACGCCCCGGCACCATTACAGGACCGAATGGCACACTCTCCCATTTTTTCTTCAGCAGGGTGCTTATATTGCGCTCCTGACTGGCAAATAACTGATCCTGAATATGATCGTCTGCATGGTTGATAAAATCGTAGCCAGTGGGTAACCGAAGATACCCATCCAGTAACTGACGCAATGGCTCTACGGGAACAAGAAAACCAATCTGGTTTCCGGATGTCTCAACATTAATGCCAACAACACCGCCATTATGGTCAATGGCTGGCCCTCCGCTCATTCCCGGATTAAGCGCACCAGAAAAATGTATCTTGTCAATAAAGCTCTCTTTTGACAGACCGCTATATGTGCCTTCAATAATAGTAAACCCGATATCATTCGGATTGCCAAGCGCATACATCTTGGCACCCTTAGCCTGTTTTGACGTACCTAGCGACAGCCATGTCTTGCCGGGATGATCCATCTTCACGATTGCTAAATCACGCACTACATCCACCGTCAGGACTTTCAAGCTCCCTTCCCCACCCTTATCATGCAGGAACTTGATGCGATTACTTTCGGCGCGCTGAATAGCTTTGGCAACAACGTGATAATTGGTCGCGATCAAGCCATCCTCTGTGAACTGAAACCCGGAGCCGATGCTAGCCTTTTTACCGGAGGTCAGGTCAATAACCTGCACCTGATACACAGCATCACCATAAGCCTGATAAAGCCGTTGAGCCTCGTCCGTAGCAGGAGCTTCCTCTGCCCCCGCCGGAAAAACAACTATCGCTGCGACCAACATTATGCCCGCAAAAAATATGGAAATATACCGCATAAAACCCCTTTTCACTTATTCTCAATGAGAAAGCCAAACAGAGCAAGAAAATTCATAAACTATAGCTTTGCCGCACAGCCAGCAAACGGGAGAAGAAACTGACAAATTCTAAAAAACCTTAACAAGTTTTAATGTAAGCAGGTTATCCGCACCAGTTGGACGACACCACAGAGTTGACCACAACTCCCCAGCTCTAAGAGGAACATCGCCATAACAAACGCCTGCACCGTCTGGAACATACTCTTTTTTGACATAGAGCCGTTGCGCCGCTCCGTAACGCTGACATAGTCCAACGCTGATCCCGATTTCCGACCTTCCTGCCTTGCGGACAATCTCCTCACAGACATCCACCAGACGACCTCCGATGCCCTGCCCTCGCGCCTCTGGAACGACATTGAGGTCCTGAACTTCCGGGATGTCCAACCTTCTGAAAGTGGGATACAGAGGCGTCCAGTTCAGTTGCACATATCCGATCAGCCTTCCTGACAACTCAGCGACGAAAATATCTCTCTTCCCGTCCTTCTGCTCGGCTAAACACTTCTCGAAATACTTAGGCTCATTTGTCATCTCCATATCTGCCGCAACACGGTAAAGTCCATCCAGATCATCCTCAACCGCCGGACGAATTGAAACAACCTCTTTACAGGTTTCCTCATGTTCCATTTTGCATTTCACAGCTTTAACTGGACTTGCCTCCGAACAACGCATCGGCAGCAGATTTATGCTTTTCCTTTTTCTGGATGTCCACCTCAACACGCGCTATTTCATTCTTCATCTGATGAATATATTCCCTCAACTCCGGCACAGATAAATTATCCAGCGAACGCGGCTTCGCTTTTTTCGTTTTGGGATCGAGATCATCATCAAGAATCATTTTTTCACCGGCTTTCCTGTTTCATATCACGCGACAGCAATGATAGAATGACAGCATCGATTCCGGCATCCTGATAAAGTATTTTATCAACAGCATCGGAAATAGGCATCTCCACACCAAGCTCGTTAGCATGTGCATCAATAGCTCTGGCAGTAGTAACACCTTCCGCGACTGTGTTCCTTTCTGCCAGAATATCCGCAAGCTTTCGTCCACGCCCAAGATCAAAGCCGAGGGAATAATTGCGAGAAGTCATGGAATTGCAAGTCAGCGTCAAGTCGCCCAGACCGGAAAGCCCTAGAAAAGTATCAACCTTCGCGCCTTTTTCCAGCCCCAGTCGCCTGATTTCGGCCATGCCTCGAGTCATCACAGAAGCTTTAGCGTTCTGACCGAGCCTCCTGCCATCGACTATGCCACATGCAATCGCAATCACATTCTTAACCGCACCGGAAATTTCAACACCAACCGGATCGCAGGATAGATAAAGGCGGAACGCTTTTCCTGAAAGCGTCTGCGCCCAAAGCTTGGCTTCAAATTCCGACGCATCCGTGGCAAATGTAACAGCAGTCGGCAATCCTCGGACAACTTCTTCGGCAAATGTGGGACCTGACAGCACCGCATAAGGGGATTCTGGCACGACATCCGCCACCACCTCCGATAACAATTTACCGGTGGACATCTCAATACCCTTAGCGCAATTGACCAGAGGAACCCCTTTTGGAAGATAGGGCTTAAACTTTGTCAGAACATCCCTGACAAACTGCGTCGGCGTTGCCAACAAAATAATACCAGCATCCTGCATGGCTTCCGCCGGAACGGACGTGGCACGAATATTTTTGTTCAGAGAAACATCCGGCAGATAAAGATTATTCTGGTGGTTTTTATTAATAGAATCAGCTAATTCCGGCTCATGAACATATAGGACAACGACTCGCCCAGCCTCGGCAAGAACCTGCGCCAATGCCGTACCCCAAGCACCAGCACCGATGATTGCTATATTGTTTAAATTCTGACTCATGTTTTTATTACTCCTGTTCGAAATATAATGATTTAACTTTATTTTTACACTAAGCACAAGAAACGAAGTTTAGTAATCACTAAGTAAGTGACGCGTAACAACGTGCAAGAATAAAAAATGGCCTAATAATTTGAATTTGTTAAACCTATAGTCATTTAAGATTAAGAATCTAACTTTCTTCTCCTCTCCCGCTTGCGGGAGAAGGGACTAACAAATTTTTATCTTAAATAACTATATAAAGCCAGCATTTCATGAAGCATGGGTAGAGATGAAAGAGCACATCCTGTAGACCTTAATAATTATTCCAGTAAATATTTTTAGGGGTATAAGCCTTTTTGAAGGTATTCCAGTTCAGTTACTATAAAAGGGATTTGAACTGACGGCTCACAACAACTTTAGGTAAAAAAGTTCTAAAACATGTTGACAGTCCTATTATTAACTTGTAACTTTATAACAAGTTAATAATAGGAGGTTAATTATGTGTCCCGTGATTCGTATTTCAGATGAGCTTTACAGCAGATTAGAAAGTTTAGTTATTGGCTTCGATACGCCAACTAACGTTATTGAAAGATTACTTAATGAAAAGGGAATAAAAAAAATGCCTCCACAAATTTTAAAAGACGAAAAATTATCTGTACGACCAGACTTACCTGCTAGTGAATTTCAGAAAATGAATAGAATTGAAGGCTGGGCTAAAAAAGATAGGCAACCTGATGTCGGGAAGGTTGTTCAATCTTATTTAGATTTAACAGATGGTAATGCAGGTATTGATACTGAAACTTTTATAATCGAATTAGAAAAAAAGAAAATCTATAATGGAGAGTATTCTAAAATTAAAAGCAACCTATCTCAGATGAAAAACGATAACGGAAATCAGCATGGAAAAATATTTTACAATAAAAGAAATAGCCTTGTTATGTACGACGCAGCTTATAAAGAAGTTCTAAAATTTTTTAATGAATAGCTATGATCATCAACACTTTGTATTATTTCCAGAATCCAGCCTAATAGCATAACAAAAAAATCCAAGCTTGACGCGGGAAGCCAAACCAATGCATCTTGAGCATTGAGAAATCCTTACATGGAGAAACAAAGTATGTCCACTAAAGCTGCGCTGAACCAGAATCCGCAGACGGCAACACATGACGAAATGGCAAACGCCATCCGCGCCCTGTCAATGGATGCGATACAGAAAGCCAATTCCGGACATCCCGGAATGCCAATGGGTATGGCAGACGTGGCAACAGTATTGTTCACACAATTTA
>JAGLRU010000400.1 GCA_023136145.1 Alphaproteobacteria bacterium | reverse complement strand
TTCGCGGATATTGTTCCGTCTCCGGCAAAAGTATTCGCGGTGATATATACTGACCCTCCGGCGCCTCCGGGATTATCATAACTTCCTGTATAAGCTCCTCCATTCGCGCTAATCGTACCGGATAGGTTTAAACTGCCGGACAGCGAAATTTTTACAGCACCCCCTCCACTTGCCAAGTTGCTAAATACTTCATATCCGCCTCCGCTGCCCAAATTGGTTGGAGCTGTAATTGATCCGCAAACAGAGCCTCCGGTTTGAGCGGATTGAACACCATCTCCTCCTTCACCGCCATGGCCAGCGCCGCTCGCTCCGTTAGCAAGATATGCGCCGGGACTACCAGGGCCGCTTCCAGACTGATAGCCTTTGGCATTAACATCAATAATGCCTCCGGAAGCGATCGTAAGGTTGCCGGTTTCCATATTAATAACATGAGTTTGATCAGTGGTATTAGCATAATGAGTTAAAGTTCCAGTGGCTCCAATTGTAACATCTCCGGGAACAACTAATTTAGTGGAAGTCATATCATAATTCTTCAAAGTCATCGTTCCATTAATTGAAAGATATCCTGAAATATTAATCGGATCCGCGTCCAGGCTTCCGTTAACAGTAATATTAGTAAAAGAACGATTCGTTTTTTCAAAAACCCTACAGTTTTCAGGAATTACCAGTTCTCCTCCTCCGCTTAATAAAGCAAAGATTCCGCCTTCATCAGTAACTACCCCTTTAGTAGTCCAGTTTAAAGTAGTATAGGTAATATTGGAAGAAGTCCCGGTTTTCAAATGTCCATGATTTTGAAGGGTAAGGGTATCAAAAGCAATTATTTCATTAATCAAGGTTTTACCAATATATGCGTCATCCGCGTTGTCCTGGTCATTATTATCAATAATCAAATCCCCGTTAGTTTGGGCCGCGGCTTTTTTATAAATCGTTCCGGCTCCGCCCATGCGAGTTGTAGCTGTGCTATTCTTTCCTCCATACGCCTGATAAGAAACCGTGGAAGAATCTGTAGTATAATAAACCGCTATTCTTCCACCCGCGCTAGCACCGCATTGACCAGTACTGCTATTACCCGCATTCGCGGATATTGTTCCGTCTCCGGCAAAAGTATTCGCGGTGATATATACTGACCCTCCGGCGCCTCCAGGATTATCATAACCTCCTGTATAAGCTCCTCCATTCGCGCTAATCGTGCCGGATAGGTTTAAAGTGCCGGACAGCGAAATTTTTACAGCACCCCCTCCACTTGCTAAGCTGCTAAATACTTCATATCCGCCTCCGCTTCCCAAATTGGTTGGAGCTGTAACTGCCCCATAAACAAAGCCCCCGGTTTGAGCAGCTTGAACACCATCTCCTCCTTCACCGCCATGGCCCGCGCCGCTCGCTCCGTTACCAAGCTGTGCGCCGGGACTACCAGGGCCGCTTCCGGACTGATAGCCTTTAGCATTAACATCGATGGTACCCCCCCCGGAGGCGATGGTAAGATTCGCCGCTTCCATATTAATAGTATGAGTTTCAGCCGTAGTATTCGCGGTATGCGTTAAAGTTCCGTTTACTCCGATATCAACATCTCCGGTCACCACAAGTTTATTTGTGGTTGAGTTTCCGTTAGATAAAGTAAGCACGGAAGCATTATTTTCTCCAAGAGAAAGGCCTTTAATCATTGTTGTTCCGGAAGTTAGGTCAAGAGTAGGAGCGTGCGTATAATTACCGTCTATGATAACAGTCTCTACTGAAGTAGGCGCCGACCCTCCTGCCCAGTTAGCTCCCACAGCCCAATCAGTAGATTCTGATCCGTCCCAGGTAACATCCCCGGCCGCATCCGCACCGATATCCCAAACCCCCAATAAGCGGGTATCTCCTTCTATGTCATCAGACACACTTAAATCGGTATCACCGGATAGGTCTGTGCCTGAATCCCTGGCAGCAGCATCATCCGAAGCCAGATGGAAGTTATCAATAGTTTCATTTACAAAAGAAAAAGTCTGCTCTGTTTTGTTGTTTGTGCCCTCTCCAATATCATCTGTTCCGTCTGTGGCATTGTAATCAGTGCCCGCGGCAAACGTTCCGGCATATGCGTTAGTATCGCCGCTGCCTTTGACAATATTGTTTTTAGCCGCAGCTGTTCCCGCGCCAATATTAATGCCCAGATAGTTGTCTATTAAAGTATTATTATATAAATAATAAGTTCCGCCGGTGGCGG
>JAGLRU010000040.1 GCA_023136145.1 Alphaproteobacteria bacterium | reverse complement strand
AAAATCAGCCTTACCGGATTACAGCGCGTCTTGCAAAATCTTGTTAGTGAGCGTGTTTCTATCCGCGATCTACCCACTGTTCTGGAGGGTGTGGCGGAAGCTACCGGCTTTACCAACAATATTACTCTTATCACCGAGCATGTTCGCGCGCGTCTGTCGCGGCAGATATGTGATCAGTATACCAACAAGGCGGGAGTTATGCCTTTGGTGACTTTGTCTGCAGACTGGGAGCAAGCTTTTGCTGAATCTCTTACGGGGCAGGGAGACGACAAGCAGCTTGCTATGCCACCTTCCAAACTTCAGGAATTTATCCAGTCCGTTCGCAAAACATACGAAGACCTTGCGATGAAGGGGGAGGCTCCGGCATTGCTAACCAGCCCCGGCATTCGTCCCTATGTACGCTCTATTATCGAGCGATTTAGACCGCAGACCATCGTTATTTCTCAGAATGAAATCCATCCCCGCGCTAAAATCCAAACCCTTGCGCAGATTACATAGGAAAAACAGGCACCAATGAGACTTAAATCTTTCCATGCGAAATCAATGTCCGAGGCTATGCGTCAGGTGCGTTCATCGCTTGGCGGTGATGCGGTTATTGTTACTAGCCGTGAGGAAGCAAGCGGTTGGGTTAGAATTACTGCTGCCGTTGAACAGTTGAATTCTGCGCCAGAGTATGAAGAGGAGCAGGATGGCTTCGATGCTGATGAAGTCGCTGAGATGATAACGGATATTTTGTTGAAACACAGGGTTCCTGCAAGCGTTAGCGGAAAGATTATTTCTACCGCCATGACGCTCTTCGGGAAAGACCCGAAAAAAATGTTCGCCGAAGCGTTGCAAAAGACTTTTTCATTCTCTCCCACCTATGCGGAGAAAAAACGTAAACCTATTGTTCTTGTCGGTCCTCCGGGAGCGGGAAAAACGCTTATGGCTGCGAAGATGGCAGCGCGCGCGGTTATGGATGGACAAAAACCAGCCATTATTACAACAGATATTGCGCGAGCAGGCGGTGTTGAACAACTCTCTGCATTTTTGAATATCCTCTCACTGCCATTGTTACAGGCGGAAGACGCGAAAGGTCTTAGGGATGTTCTTGCTAAAACTGGTAACAGCACGCAGACCATTATTGATACTGGTGGCTTAAACCCGTTCGACCCGCAGGAAATGAAATTTCTCGCCAGATTGATAAGTGTGGAGGAGATGGAGCCTGCGCTGGTACTCCCTGCGGGAACTGATGCGGAGGAATCAGCCGAGATCGCTATGACCTTCAGTGTTTTGGGCGTTAAACGCTTTATTCCAACACGGCTTGACTTTGCCAGACGTTTAGGCGGCATCCTTAGTGCTGCTGACCGCGCTGGACTTTCCTTTACAGAAGGAAGCCATACTTCGCAGGTTGCCAACGGTATTTTGACGGTCACGCCGGAAGCTCTTGCTAATCTGTTAATGCCTCATTCACCAAAGAGGGGTAAAGTAAAGCCATGATAGAAAAGGTCAAAACAGGCAAGCCAGAATCTAAATCAACCGAAAAATCTTCCGGTCATTTGATTGTGGTTGCTTCTGGCAAGGGCGGAGTCGGCAAAACATGGTTTTCGATCTGTCTGAGTCAGGCTCTCGCTCAAAGTGGAAAAAAGGTTTTGCTGTTTGACGGAGATTTGGGATTGGCCAATATCGATGTGCAGCTAGGCTTGATGGCAAAGCGTGATCTTGACGATGTGATCGAAGGTAGCCTTGGTATGGAGCATGTGATTGAGCGTTGCAAGGACGGCGGTTTTGATGTAGTCGCCGGGAGATCCGGACATGGTTCGTTGTCCTCCCTTCCACAGCAGCGGTTGAATGATATGCTTCAACAAATTCGTGGTATTACGCCAGAATATGATGCTGTCATTATCGACCTTGGTGCTGGAATTGATCGCACTGTGCGTTTTATCGCTGCTGCTGCCGATACAACGATTGTTGTTACGACGGACGAGCCAACCGCTTTGACCGATGCTTATGCTTTTATTAAGCTCAGTCATTCCGCAGGGCATGGGGACAACATCAAAATTGTTATCAATATGTCGGAAGATGTAAAAGAGGGTGAAGGCACTTACAACACGTTGTTGAAAGCCTGCAAGAGTTTTCTGAAGTTGTCGCCACCGCTGGTCGGAATTATCAGACAGGACAGGCGTGTCAAAGAGGCCATACGTGCCCAGACACTTTTCCTGACCCGTTCGCCGAATTCAGAAACGGCGGTGGATATTGAAAAAATTTCGCGCCGTGTAAACGAAACCATTCTGGCATAAGCAGCATAATGGCAGACATTCCATCCATACCTTCTTTTACTCCGGTAGCTGTTGTTTCCGGGAATGTACCTGTGACTCCAGTTGCTCCTGTTGCCGCTTCTCAGTTTATTTTTACCGAAATGCCTGTCCGTCAGATTCCGCCTGAACTTGTTAAACCTGAAATTTCTGTGATCGTTGAAGGGCGTGTTCTTTCTTCCAATCCGAAGATGCAGGAAATCCGCATTCAGACTAAAATGGGGGAAGTGGTTGTGCAGTCTTCAGCAAACCTGCCGCCGGATACGGAAGTTTCTGTTAGAGTGTATATCGATAAAAACCAGACTCTTGCCGACATCTCTGTGCTGCGACAAACGGTTGTTGCGTCGATGCAATCGGAAAAATCTGTTCCGTCACCGCAACCGGAAAAATCTGTTCCATCGCCACCTCTTTTGGAAGGTCAGATCGTGACGGCTTTTTTGCTGCCGGAAGAGCCGACATTGCAAATCGGAACACAGAAACACTTTAACAGTTTGCTGAGAAACCAAGAATTGTCATTCCGAAAGAGTGTAACGACTGAGGAATTTCCTTTGTTTCAACGAGATACTTCGAGAGCAAGGCTCATTCAGGAGGACAATAAGAGTTTTATAAAATCGGCCATTATTCAAAAAATGTCCTCTTCCCCGCACGATACTTTCCGGCAACATCCCCCTGCTTATCTGAAGCAGGAAACCGTTTTTTCTCCTCAAAGTCCCGATTTCCGTCTTCCGTCTTCCGACTTCCGAATACATATCCTTAAAATATTTCCGCCGGATGTTCCGCAGGAAAAAATAAACATTGCTTTGCAAAAAACTGAGGTTCCTGCGCCGGTGATTGCCAAGGTGGAAATGGCAACTTCTAACGGGTCGCCAATACTGAAAACTGCCGATAGCCATTTTGTTATCAAGACTCCGGTTAGCGTGCAAGTTGGAAGCGTTGTTATCTTTGAAGCCAGAATTGTGACACCGGAAACCAGAATTCAGGATATATCATCTTTCTCGCCTTCTGGTTTGTCGTTTTCGGTTCATGGAGATGCGTGGCCAGCTTTGCGGGAAGCTCTGCAAATATTGGCACCGTCAACGTCCCCTGTGGCTCAGGCATTTAGAAACACTCTTCCGACTCCAACGCCGAATCTCGTTCCAACAGCACTTTTTTTTCTGGCCGCGCTTCGGCTGGGGTCCGTTGATAGCTGGTTGGGCGACAACACGCTTAAGTCTTTGAAGCAGTCGGGAAAAAAAGAGCTGGCTGAGCGTCTTGGCAGTGACTTTGGTAAACTCTCCAGCCTGTCCAAAGAAACGCTGGCTGATGGTTGGCGTTCTATTTCTATGCCTTTGCTGTATGACGATCAACTTAGCCAAATGCAATTCTATGTGCGTCACCAATACGACAATAAAGACGGAGATAAAGAAGATGTGGTGAAACCGGCAACACGTTTTATCCTAAACTTGCATTTAAGCCGTATGGGTGAGATGCAGTTGGATGGCTTTATTTGGAAAAAGAATTTTGATGTTATCCTTCGAACGGATGAAAAACTGTCGTTTGATATGCGGCAGGAATTGATGAAGCGTTTCGCGCAGGGGCTGGATCAAGTGCGTATGCAAGGTAAGATTAGTTTTCAGACCCGTCAACAAAGCTGGATCACGGTAACTTTGCCACAACAGGATGGCGTTGTGCTTTGATAGTTTGCTGAAAAACCCTCTTTTGTATTATTCCGATTTCCTATTTAAATCGGGAATGCTTTCCTCTCCTTTGTCTTCGAGCACGTCTTTGACCTTCATTGCCAGTTGTTTGAGCGTAAATGGTTTTGGCAGAAAGTAGACGTTGTTGCCGAGATGTTCTTTGAAACGATCTTCAGCATAGCCGGAAATAAAGATGATTTTGATTTTCGGATATTTTTCGCGGACGATTTTGGCGAGCATCGTTCCGTCCATTTCAGGCATCATCACGTCCGTGATAAGAACTTCGGGGTCGATTTTCTTTTCTTCCAGAAAGCGCAGCGCGACTTTCCCGCTTGGTGCATCGACAACATGATACCCTTTGTTTCCAAGCGCACGAGTACTGAATATGCGTACAGCGTCTTCGTCTTCGACCAGCAGGATTTTCGAAGACCCCGTCAGATCTTTCGCGTCCTGTTTTTCATCGGCGATGGTGCTTCCTTCTCCGACAGCTTCTTTGTGGCGCGGCATATATAGTGTAAAGATAGTACCTTTCCCTACCACCGTTTTGATGTCGATATAACCGCCTGTCTGGTGGATGATTCCATGTGCGGTGGCAAGACCGAGCCCTGTTCCGGCACCGATTTCTTTGGTGGAGAAGAAAGGCTCGAATATGCGCGGTATAACTTCGGAATCAATGCCTGTACCAGTGTCTTCGACGATGATGCTCACCCATTTACCCGGCGGCAGAATTTCTCCACTGGCTAGTTTCTTTCCAGTTTTGATATTGCGGTGACCTGTGCTGATAAGGAGTTTGCCTCCCTGTGGCATGGCATCACGTGCATTCACGACAAGGTTGATAAGCACTTGTTCCATCTGACCTTGATCGGCTTTGACAAGCCATAGCTCGCTACCGTGTGACATTTGTAGGACGATATTGGCACCGATTAGGCGGCGTAGTAGGTGGGAAAGCTCCGTCAAAACATCGGTCAAGTCGAGCACGCGTGGTTGCAGGGTTTGCTGGCGGGAGAATGCGAGTAGCTGGCGTACTAGATTGGCGGCGCGGTTTGCGTTCTGTTTGATCTGCATGATGTCGGCGAAAGAGTGGTCTCCCGGCTTGTGGCGAAGCAGTAGCAAGTCGCAGAAACCTATCATTGCGGTTAGCAGGTTGTTGAAGTCGTGAGCGATGCCGCCCGCTAGTTGACCCACAGCCTGCATTTTTTGCGACTGGGCGAATTGTTTTTCGAGGTTTTTCTGTTCCGTAAGATCGATGAAGTGCAGGACGAAGTTGTTGCTGCTGCTGAATTT
>JAGLRU010000004.1 GCA_023136145.1 Alphaproteobacteria bacterium | reverse complement strand
GGCTGGCAGATAACGGCTACGGGATTTATATTGATACAAACAAGTATATCTGTGATTTCGATGTTGCAGCCGGAACGCCTTATGCCGGAGCATTACACACGGACAGTGTTCATTATGTGACATGGTCGGCATTCCAGATCGGGCGGCTGCTGCATGAAAATATCTCACCGCTTTTGAATGTTAATTCCGGTGAGATTTCATCTAATGCCGATGCTTATGATGCCACAAATAATCCTTACGGGAATATCTGGACAAATCCACTTATTTCAATAAATAGTAATGTTGGAAGCGGTGCCGGAGATATCGGAACCGGTGTTACTGCAGGAACCGGAACAACAGCAACATCGGTTGGCCGTGCTATGAAGATTGAGCGAAATAGCGGAACAAGCACTGGCGTGGCGAATGTTGAGAGCCGTGGCGCAGGCAAAGGGAATTGGCAAACGCTTGCCTGCACTCCTATTGGAAGCTCAGTATCAAAGTTTTTATTGCGTTCAAATGGTGCAGATATTACGCACGGACTTGCTGCCGGTGTGTGGTGCCGTGTCGGATGTGATCTTGCTCTTTCAACTTTTGGAACAGATGCTCTGGACAGTGGATTTCAGAATGTTGCACTGTACATTGATTTAAGAACTGCTGCCGCTTCTGTTGGGAAGGTGATAGCAGGGGAGCAGTATTCGGCTATTCCTTTGCCGAATATTGCATGGGCAGGCCGAATGGAATCTCCTCCATTTTTGATACCTGCCACTTGTACTATTATCAGAACGCGTCTTGAAGTCGTTGTTGATGATACGGCAGACGGTATAGGGACTATAAAGATGGGCGGTATTTACATCCGCCCTTGTGATGATCCGACAGTGAATTGGTGAGGTAAGATATGAATCCACATGACTTAAATCCGATTATTGAACAGGAAGCTTCTTCCAGATTATTTACATTAAAGGTTTTTACTGCGGCTGAAATTCTTGCTTTGTTTACTACGCCGCTTCTTTTGGTTCCCGCTGCTGGGGCAAACACTATAGTTGCACCTTACCGGTTTATTCTGTGGTATCAACACAAGACAACAGCGTACGCCGGTATAAGCCCTCTGGA
>JAGLRU010000399.1 GCA_023136145.1 Alphaproteobacteria bacterium | reverse complement strand
CGGAGCCTTTTGATGTAAAAACGCTGCAAGAATATTTAATAGCAGCGTAACAAACTGAGGATTTTTAAGATGACAACAAAAATACCGATAACTTTGGCTGGCTTCAACCAGCTTCAGAAAGAAATAAAAATTCTTAAAAGCGTTGAACGCCCAGCCATAATACAGGATATTGCGGACGCACGCGAACATGGCGATCTATCCGAGAATGCGGAATATCACGCCGCACGTGAACGCCAGAGTTTTATCGAAGGTCGTCTGGCCGATCTGGAAGGCAATCTTTCCCGAATAGATGTTATTGATCCATCAAAAATGTCCGGGAATATCATCAAGTTCGGCGCGATGGTAAAAATCACAGATGAAGATTCCCAAGAAGAACACAACTATCAGATCGTTGGAGAATACGAATCTAATTTTGAAAACGGCAAGCTAGCTTTCACAGCACCTCTCTCTCGTGCCCTGATTGGAAAAACAATTGGGGACACAATCGAAGTAAACACCCCAAAAGGCACCAAAGAATATAAAGTTTTGGATGTTAGCTATAAGTAGAAACACCTTGAGTGAAAACTCTTCAAAATCAAAACAACTCGTCACCCCCGCTTTACGCGGGGGTCTGGAAATGTGTCTGCGCGTCTTGTGATGAAAAAGAAAAGTCATAGTGACGGCTGAACAACCTTCCAGATGCCAGCGCACAGGTGGGCATGGTGGCTGTGGGAAAATGCTATAAAATATCAAAAGCCGGAAATCAGATACTTTCTGACTTCCGGCTTCATGATTCTAATTTGTAGATTATTTGCCGACAGCTTCTTTCAGTTCTTTAGAAGCACGGAAAGCAACCTTCTTTTTCGCAGAAATTTTGATCGCTTCACCTGTTGCAGGATTGCGACCCATGCGAGCAGCACGTTTGCTAACTTGCATGATACCAAGACCAGCCATGCGAACACGGTTGCCTTTTTTCAGGTTCTTGACTAGTAAAGCAACCAAGTCTTCTAGAATGGTGTTCATAGCTTTTTTTGTCATTTCATGATCTTCAGCAAGTTCTGCGCCAATGGTTTTAAGAGTGACGGTCGGTGCTGCTACTTTTTTCGGTGTTGTCGATTTTGCCATTTTTTAAACTCACTTGTTAAGTTAGTTGGTTGAACATCGACGTTCAAAATATGCGAGTTATGCCTTTAAAATCAGCCGTCCCCAAAATCACACTTCGAATTCGCCTGTATGATGATTCATGACAGATTCACAGGGACGCGCAACAACAATTTTGCAAAAAGCCATTATTTTAAGCTGTTTTTTCATTTTTTTTTACTAAACGCTACTCTTTCAAGGCTTTTTGCACGAATCCCTCAACCTTATCGAGTGCCACACGCTCCTGCGCCATAGTATCACGGAAGCGAATCGTCACCGCCTGATCCTTCGGCGTATCGTTATCCACGGTAATGCAGAATGGAGTCCCTATCTCATCATGACGGGCGTAACGCTTGCCAATATTCGATTTCGCGTCATATTCTGTCATAAATTTCGTTCGCATGGAGTAATACAACTTCTGTGCGATTTCCGGCAAACCATTCTTGTTCACCAACGGCAAGACAGCCGCTTTCACCGGTGCTATACTCGGATTAAATTTCAGATACATCTTACTCGGACGCGAAGGATCAGCAGTATAAGCTTCTGCCAGAAGCGCCAGCACCCCACGCGTCAATCCAGCTGCCGGCTCGATAACATGCGGAAGAAAACGGCGAGGAGGTTGAACAGAATCATCAAAGTATTCCATCTTTTTACCTGAATGCTTTTCATGCTGTATCAGATCGAAATCACAACGATGTGCAACGCCTTCCAGCTCACCGAATCCTGGCCAAGTAAACGGAAACCGATATTCAATGTCAACCGTTCCCACACCTGCTTTCGCATAGTGGGATAACTCATCCTGATCATGTTGACGAAGCTGCAGATTTTCGGTAGAAACACCAACTGCTTCCCACCATTTTTTACGCTCATCCTTCCAGAAATCAAACCACAAACGAGCCTCGTCAGGATGGCAGAACCATTCCATTTCCATCTGCTCAAACTCCCGCGAGCGGTAGATAAAATTGCGCGGCGTTACTTCGTTGCGAAACGCCTTGCCGATCTGCGCTATGCCGAACGGCACACGAACGCGCATATTATCTACGATGTTTTTGTAATTGGTGAAGCATCCCTGCGCCGTTTCGGGACGTAAATAAACCTTACTTGCCGCGTCCTTAACGGCTCCGGCACTGGATTCAAACATCAGGTTAAACTGGCGCGCTTCGGTTAACGTATCCGGCTTTTTAACGTCAGGAGCAACAAGACGACTCCTATCAACTTTTTTCGTACCATTCGGTCTAAGTAACCAAAGACCATAGTCTTCTGTATAGCCATATTTATCCAAATCAGTCAGCGGTATACATTCGCATTGGGAAAGACTCAGTGACAGTTTTAATTTTTTAATTTTTTTCTCTATTTCCTGTTTCGGCGTACCCTCAACAAAGACAAGAATTGATTGATCTTGATTTTCTTGTTCCAATTCGTTTGGTAAATATACAATTAAATGATCCGCCCTATATCTTTTCTTAGTCTCCCTGCAATCCACCATCGGATCGCTAAACCCCCCGACATGACCAGATGCTTCCCATACCTTCGGGTTCTGGATAATTGAAGAATCGAGGCCGACGATCTTCAATGGCTCCCCGTTCGGGCCGATTGGAGGAGTGATAACCATATCATTCCACCAACGGTCACGGAGGTTGTTTTTCAGGAGAATTCCAAGCGGACCAAAATCCCAGAAGCCATTAATGCCACCATAGATTTCCGAAGCAGGAAAAATAAACCCACGCCGCTTGCATAAAGCCACCAAATCATCCATTGAAATTTTATCAGTGGTATTCATTTTTTCTTGCTCCACAGCCTGTACGTTACTCATATTTTCCTCTGTTACTAAGCTTGATTACACACGCAAAATGCTATAGCATTACGTCCAATTTCACAACATACATAATAGTGGGGTATCCATGATGAAAAATCTAAATGCCAAACCAGCACCTAGACCGCAAAAATGGGTTTATGGATTCGGTCAAGATCTCTGCGAAGGCGACACATCCCAGAGAAATCTTCTAGGGGGCAAAGGTGCAAACCTCGCTGAAATGAGTCGCATAGAGCTTCCCGTACCGCCCGGATTTATCCTGTCAACTGAAGTCTGCACCTTTTTCTATCAGAACGACAGTTCCTATCCCGATGATATAAAGTTTCAAGTGGACGCAGGGCTGAAGCATCTTGAAGAAGAGATCGGGATGCTTTTCGGAGATGGGAAAAAACCTCTTTTGCTCTCCGTCCGTTCCGGCGCGCGCGTCTCCATGCCGGGGATGATGGACACTATCCTGAATATCGGCTTGAACGATACGACCGTTGCAGGACTTGCCTCTTTCAGCGGCAACGAGCGTTTCGCCTTTGACTGCTATCGCCGATTAATCCAAATGTACGGTGATGTCGTGATGAATGTCGAACACGACCATTTCGAAGACATCATCGATACTTACAAACGCCGCAACGGACTAAGCCTCGATACCGACATTAACGCCGTAGGCTGGAAAGAAATCGTCGAACAATTCAAAACGCTTATTCAGAAAGAAGCCGGCAAACCCTTCCCGCAAAATTCGCAAGAACAACTGTGGGGAGCCGTCAACGCTGTGTTCAATTCATGGATGACACCACGCGCCATAACCTACCGCCGGATCAACGATATACCAGAGGACTGGGGAACCGCAGTCACCGTGCAGGCAGTCGTGTTTGGCAATATGGGGGACGATTGCGCAACAGGCGTTGCCTTTACCCGCAACCCCTCCACTGGCGAAAACGCTTTCTACGGGGAATTTCTCGTCAACGCGCAAGGCGAGGATGTCGTGGCAGGCATACGCACACCGCTGCCACTGTCCGACATGAAAAAAACAATGCCGGACGTTTACGAGAAACTGAACGCCATCCGCCTGACACTCGAAAAACACTATACTGATATGCAGGACATCGAGTTTACCATACAAAATAAAAAGCTGTATATGTTGCAAACCCGAACTGGCAAACGAACAGCACACGCTGCGCTGCGTATCGCAGTGGAAATGGTAAAGGAAGGACTGATTACAAAAGAAGATGCCATCCTGCGCATTCCGCCAACTTCTCTCGACCAGATGCTACATCCGACAATTGATCCCAAAGCAGCAAAGACCATTCTCGCTCGTGGGCTTCCAGCCTCTCCCGGCTCAGCAACTGGAACGATCACATTCAACCCGGACGATGCCGAAAAATTGTCAGCCGATGGAGGAAAAGTAATTCTTTGCCGCACCGAAACCAGCCCGGAAGATATTCACGGAATGCACGCAGCGAAAGGTATCCTGACATCACGCGGCGGAATGACCAGCCATGCGGCTGTCGTAGCACGCGGAATGGGGAAACCCTGCGTAGCAGGAGCAGGGGATGTCATTATCGACTACAAAGCGCAAACCTTGCAGACGAACGGGAAAATTCTAAATCCCGGCGATAAAATAACGATTGATGGCTCTACCGGAGAAATTATCCTCGGTGAAGTAAATATGCTCCAGCCAGAAATGACAGAGCATTTCTCAACATTGATGCAATGGGCAGACAATGTCCGCCGCCTTAAGATTCGCGCCAACGCAGAAACCGTGCTAGATGCCGAAACCGCCCTTAAATTCGGCGCGGAAGGCATCGGCCTGTGCCGTACGGAGCATATGTTTTTCGACCCCGCACGAATCCTCCATGTGCGCCAGATGATTCTGGCAGAAACCAAGGAAGAACGATGTGCCGCGCTGAACAAAATCGAACCCTTTCAGCGGGAGGATTTTATCAAATTATTCAGGATCATGAACGGGCTGCCTGTAACCATCCGTCTACTCGATCCACCTCTGCACGAATTCCTGCCACATGAGTCCGGCGAAATTCAGGAGCTTGCGAGAGCTTTGTCACTTCCCGTTGATAAGGTTCATCAGCGCATCAACCGCTTGCATGAAGCCAACCCGATGCTTGGTATGCGCGGAGCACGGCTCGGAATCGTCTATCCCGAAATCTACGAAACGCAGGTTCGGGCGATTTTAGAGGCTGCTCTCACCGTAAAAAAAGAAACCGGAAACACAGTAGCTCTTGAAATAATGGTGCCGCTTATCAGCACGAAAAAGGAAATGAACATCCTGAAAGCCCTGATCGATAAAGTTGCTGCATCAATTGAAAAAACGAATTACATCGCAGGCACAATGATCGAACTGCCGAGGGCTGCATTACAGGCGGGTGCGATTGCTGAAACGGCGGCGTTCTTCAGCTTCGGAACTAACGACTTGACGCAAACCACCTTCGGAATCAGTCGCGATGATGCCGGCTCCTTCCTGCCCGACTACCAAATGCGCGGTATTTTCGCCTCCGATCCGTTCGCCTCTATCGATACGGACGGCGTGGGCGAACTTGTAAAAATTGCAGTGGAGCAAGGACGCAAAACCCGTAGTGATATCAAGGTCGGCATTTGTGGAGAACACGGCGGAGACCCTGCCTCGATTCTGTTCTTTGAAAAAGTCGGACTGGATTACGTTTCCTGCTCACCTTACCGCGTACCAATCGCACGTCTAGCGGCGGCACAAGCGGCTTTGCTGAAAAAGAAAAGTTAAAACGCAAAGACACCAAGTTTTACGATACGATCGACTTGAAGATTTTGACAAGCTGGTTAAATCTGTACATCCTCTGTGGCTTAAAATCGAGCATAAACGTCTGTCTCGTAAAAACCGCAAACGTGCCATTGGAGCGAGGCGAAAATATGAACTTGATTTTCCTGCACAACTTTTAATGTGTCTGATTTATTATCGTACCTATACCAACCCTGTGTCTGTCAAAATATCGGCGCAAGGTTCTGGTTGAACGACCATAT